>DATFES010000303.1:0-3496 GCA_035250945.1 Alphaproteobacteria bacterium
CGCCCGGCGTGCGCTCGCGCGCCTCGTTGACGGTCAACGGACGGCCGCCGATCGGCTTGCCGTTAAGGTCGGCCGCCGCCTTCGAGGCCGCTTCGTCGGTGGCGAACTCGACGAAACCGAATCCGCGCGACCGATTGGTCACCCGATCCATAATCACCTGCGCCGAGGTGACCTGACCGTGCGGCGCAAACAGTTCCTCGAGATGCTGCGAGGTGAACGTGAACGGCAGGTTGCCGACGTAGAGCTTCTTACCCATCAAGATCGTCCTTTCCAAGATTGACCAACGGCGCGCGCCGAGGGTCGCCCAAACAAGTCCATCGAGCGTGCACGTCGGCTCTCGCGCAACAACGCGCGCGCAAACGTCGTCTCGCCGGGAATGCCAAATCCGGGCATTCCGATGACACGATCGCCACGAACGCGATTTATTGCAAAGAGACCAACCATCAAACCCGAACGCGCGTAGAACCAGTCCTCTAAACCAGGGTCCTTACGCCGGACAACCAGCCGAATACTCGGTAGGGCTGGCGATTACCGGCCGAATAAGGAGAAGTGCGCGCGACGGGCCGAACCTCGGACCACAGACGCCACCTGCTGCGGGACGAACCCGCCTTATCGGCAAGCGGAATATAGCGTTTCGCCAGCCGGAATCCAAGCGGCTCCGGTCCTCGACGCCGCCATCGGCGTCGCGCGATCCACGACATTTCGCTAAAATTCTTGCCGTGAACCGCGACATCTTGATGACCAATAATGCGGCATTCGCCGTCGCTCATTGCGCCGCCGCGCAGGGATGGCGGCCGGCGATCGAAACATGCCTTGCCGCGTTGGGCGCGCCAGCGGGCGCCAATCTGGGATTCGTTTACGCGACCGACGCCCTCGCCGCCGATTTGCCGGCGATTGTGCAGGCGCTCAAGGAACGGACCGGAATCGCCGATTGGGTCGGCAGCGTCGCCATCGGCATCGCCGGTGGCGATCGTGAGTATTTCGACGAACCGGCGCTCGCCGTCATGGCGGCGGCGCTTCCCGATGGCGCGTTTCGCCTTTTGCCGAACGCGACGCGCCCCGACGCCACATACCACGGCGCGAGCGGTTGGGCGGAGAGGCGCGACGGCGCCATCGGGGTGGTTCACGCCGACCCGCGCAATCCCGATCTCACCGGGCTGATTGCCGCCGCCGCGCGGAGCGCTGGGGGATTCCTCGTCGGCGGGCTGGCGTCCTCGCGTGGGGAAATGCGCCAGGTCGCCGGCGACGTCGTCGAGGGCGGCGTATCTGGGGTCGTCCTCGCAACCGGAGTGGCGGTCGTCAGCGGGTTGTCGCAAGGCTGCTCGCCGATCGGCCCGGTGCGTACGATCACTGCGTGCGATCGCAACGTCGTGTTCGAAATCGACGGCCGACCGGCGCTCGACGTCCTCAAGGGGGATCTGGGAGAAATCCTGGCCCGCCGGCTCGAGCGGATCGGCGGATATATACACGCCGCGTTGCCGGTCGCCGGCTCCGACACCGGCGACTATCTGGTGCGAAATCTGGTCGGTATCGACCCCGACCGCGGCTGGATCGCCATCGGCGAACTTGTCGCGGCCGGCGATTCGCTGTTGTTCGTGCGCCGCGACCGCAAGGCGGCCGAGCAGGACCTCGCGCGCATGGCCGACCAGCTCAAGCGGCGCGCTGGCGGAACGCCCAAGGCCGGGATTTATTTTTCGTGCCTGGCGCGCGGCCCCAATCTGTTCGGCCCCGATTCCGCCGAGCTGGCGATCTTGCGGCGCGAGCTCGGCGCGTTTCCGCTCGTCGGCATGTTCTGCAACGGAGAGATTTCCAACGACAGGCTTTACGGATATACGGGTGTCCTCCTGCTCTTCCTCTGAGCAGGGTCTCCCCAATATCCGGCAGGGTTGCCCTCTCCATGCAGTACCGTCGACTTGGTACGACCGATCTCAATGTCAGCCTGATCTGCCTCGGCACGATGACCTGGGGCGAGCAGAACAGCGAAGCGGAGGCCCACGCCCAGCTCGATCGCGCGCTCGAATACGGCATCAATTTCATCGACGCGGCCGAGATGTATCCGGTGCCGCCACGCGCCGAAACCTTCGGCCGCACCGAGGATCATATCGGAACCTGGCTGAAGCGCCGGCCCGGCGCGCGGAGCAAAGTGATTTTGGCGACCAAGGTGACTGGCGCCAACAACGCCATGCCGCATGTGCGCGACGGCCGCGGCCGGCTCGATCGCAAGAATATCGAAGCGGCGCTCGACGGCTCGCTGCAACGGCTGCAGACCGATTACATCGATCTCTATCAGACGCACTCGCCCGACCGAAAGGTCAACGCCTTCGGCCGGCTGGGCTACAGCCATGAGCCGGCAAGCGACGGCGCCGCGCTCGAAGAGACGCTCGACGTGTTGGGCGATTTCGTCAAGGCGGGCAAGGTCCGCCATGTCGGCGTGTCGAACGAAACGGCGTGGGGCGCGATGCAGCACCTGACGCTCGCCGCTTCCGGCCGGGGCCCGCGCATCGAATCGATCCAGAACCCCTACAATCTGCTCAATCGCACGTTTGAAGTCGGGTTGGCCGAGGTCGCCTGCCGGGCGAATTGCGGGCTCCTCGCTTATTCGCCGTTGGCGATGGGCGTGTTGGCGGGGAAATATCTCGATGGCGCGCGGCCGCCCGGCTGCCGCTTGACGTTGTTCGAGCGCTTCAAGCGTTACTCGACTCCGCGCGCCGAGCCGGCGGCAGCGTCCTACGTTAAGCTGGCGCGCGATCACGGCCTCGACCCGGCGAAGATGGCGCTCGCCTTCGTCAACACGCGGCCGTTTCTAACCTCGACCATCATCGGCTGCACCTCGTTGGCGCAGCTCGACCAAAACGTGGCGAGCCTCGAAATCAAACTGTCGGCCGACGTGCTGGCGGCGATCGAGGCGATCCACGCCGCCAATCCCAACCCCTGTCCGTGAGCGCGCGGCGGCGGGACGATTGCGTTCGTCTTGTCGTCGGGGACCGAATCGGCTACTCCAGAAACAGGAGGGCGCCATGATTCGGCTGTTCGTCGGCGTCGGGCTCCCCGAGGACGTCAGATTGCGCCTGACGGCGTTGTGCGGCGGCGTTCCCGGGGCCAAGTGGGTCGAGCCCGAGAACTTCCACATCACCCTCCGCTTCATTGGCGAGGTCGACGAGGGCGAGGCCGACGACATCCACGACGCGTTGGCCGCCATTCGATCGCCGCAGTTCGAGATGACGCTCGCCGGCGTGCGCCATTTCGAAACCTCGGGCCACGTTCACACGATTTGGGTCGGCGTCGCCAAGAACGCCGAGCTGATGGCGCTGCAGGCGCGCGTCGAATCGGCGCTGGCGCGAGTCGGCGCGCCGCGCGAAAGCCGGCGCTTCAAACCGCACGTGACGCTGGCCCGGTTGCGCGAAATCCAGAACGGCTACGGCGGTCCGGGGTTTCATGGCGGCCAGAACTCGCGCGTCTCGGCGTTTCTCGCGCATCACGCGCTGTTCCGCGCCGG
>DATFES010000044.1:0-3083 GCA_035250945.1 Alphaproteobacteria bacterium
AAACCCTCGGTTTGCGCCGCGACGTACTGGCGGTCGTAGAGCCCTTCCTTGACGATGACATGCATGATGGCGTTGAGCATCGCCACGTCGGAGCCAGGCTTGAATTGCAGCATGTAATCGGCGTGGCGCTTCAACGCCTGGCCGCGCGGATCCATGACGATGAGCGTCTTGCCCATCTTCGCCGCGTTCTTGAGGAAGGTGGCGGCGACCGGATGGTTCTCGGTCGGATTGGCGCCGATGACGATGATGACGTCGGCGTTGAGCGCTTCGGTGAACGGCGCGGTCACCGCGCCCGAGCCGATCGTCTCCATCAGCGCCGCCACCGACGAGGCGTGGCACAGCCGCGTGCAATGATCGACGTTGTTGGTTCCGAAGCCGGTCCGCACCAGCTTCTGGAACATGTAGGCTTCCTCGTTCGAGCCCTTGGCCGAGCCGAATCCAGAGAGCGCGCCGCCGCCGTCGCGATCGCGGATGCGTTTGAGGCCGGCAGCGGCGACATCGAGCGCCTCGGCCCATGTCGCTTCACGGAAATGCGTCCACGGATTGGCCGGGTCGATCTCCATGTCGGGAATCTTCGCCGCGCCCGCCTTGCGGATCATCGGCTTCATCAGGCGGTGGCGATGGGTGACGTAATCGAATCCGAAGCGTCCCTTGACGCACAGGCGGTTTTCGTTCGCCGGCCCGGGTCGGCCGTCGACGTAGAGGATCTTGTCGTCCTTGATCTTGTACTGGATCTGGCAGCCGACGCCGCAATAGGGACAGACGCTATTCACCTCGCGCTCCGGCTTGGCGGCGACGGCGAGGTTGCGTTCGTCGACCAGCGCCGATTCGAGCAGCGCGCCGGTCGGGCACGCCTGGACGCACTCCCCGCACGCCACGCAGGTCGACCGGCCCATCGCGTCGTCGAAATCGAAGACGATCTTGGCGTGGTGACCGCGATACGCCATGCCGATGACATCGTTGACCTGCACCTCGCGGCAGGCGCGGACGCAGAGGTTGCAGTGAATGCACGCGTCGAGATTGACGGCCATCGCCGGATGGCTGCGGTCGGCGGCAGGCGCTTGGCGCCGCGGCAGCCGGCTCGCCGCGACGCCGACCCGATCGGCCCAGCGCCAGAATTTCGAGTCGGGGTCGTGCGTCGCATTGCGCGGCGGCTGATCGGCGACCAAAAGCTCGAACACCATTCGGCGCGAGAACTTCGCCCGCTCGCTGGCGATCTGCACCTCCATTCCGGGCGTTGGCTTGCGGATGCAAGACGCGGCGAGAACCCGTTCGCCCTTGATTTCGACCATGCACGCGCGGCAGTTTCCGTCCGGGCGGTAGCCCGGCTCCGGCGCGTAACACAGATGCGGAATCTCGGCGCCGAGGCGGTTGGCTGCCTGCCAGATCGTCTCGCCCGGCTGCGCCTCGACTTCGCGCCCGTCCAGAATGAAGCGGATGGTGTCGCTCATCGCCGCTCCTCGAGCAGATCGTCGCGAAAGTGCTTGAACGCCATTTTAAGCGGATTTGCCGCGGCCTGTCCCAGGCCGCAGATCGATGCGTCGGTCATCGCCCGGCTGATCTCATCCATGAGACTCTCGTCCCATCGAGGCCGCTCCATCAGTTTGACCAGCTTCTCGGTTCCGACGCGGCAGGGCGTGCATTGGCCGCACGATTCGTCCTCGAAGAAGCGCAGTAAATTGAGCGCCACCCGCTTCATGTCGTCCTTGTCGGAAAGCACGACGATCGCCGCCGAGCCGATGAAGCATCCATGCTGCTCGAGCGTGCCGAAATCGAGCGGCAGATCGCCCATCGACGCCGGCAGGATACCGCCCGACGCGCCGCCCGGAAGGTATCCCTTGAAGGCGTGACCGTGCTGCATTCCGCCGCAGTATTCGTCGATCAATTCGCGCACCGAGATGCCCGCCGGCGCCAGTTTTACGCCGGGTTCCTTGATTCGCCCCGATACCGAGAAGCTGCGCAGCCCGGTTCGCCCGCGCCGGCCATGGCCGGTGAACCACTGCGGTCCCTTCTCGACGATGTCGCGTACCCAATACACCGTCTCGACATTGTGGATCAGCGTCGGCCGGCCGAACAGGCCGACTTGGGCGGGAAACGGCGGCTTATGGCGCGGCAGGCCGCGCTTGCCTTCGATGCTTTCCAGCATCGCCGATTCCTCGCCGCAGATATAAGCGCCGGCGCCGCGGCGCAGATGAAGCTTGACTCCGCGCGCCAGCCCCGCGCGCTCGATTTCGGCGATCTCGGTCAGCAGAAGGTGGCGCGCCGCCGGGTACTCGTCGCGGATATAGATATAGACCTCGGGCGCCTCGACCACCCACGCCGCGATCAGCGTTCCTTCGAGGAAGCGGTGGGGATCGCTTTCGAGATAATAGCGATCCTTGAACGTGCCGGGCTCTCCTTCGTCACCGTTGATCGCCATCATCCGAGGTTTCGGCTCGGCCAGCACGAAGCGCCATTTCCGTCCCGCCGGAAAGCCCGCGCCGCCCAGGCCACGCAGGCCGGACTCTTCCATCGCCTTGATCAGCGATTCCCGCGCGCGTTTTCCGGCAAGGCAGTCTTCGAGCAGCTCGTAGCCGCCGTCGGCGCGATATGCGGCGAACCCATTGTATGCGGGAATCGGCGCGTGCGTCGCCTTGGCGACCAGCGCCTTGGCGATGGCTTCGACCGTCGCCGGCTCGACTGGCGCGTGACCGACGTGGCACGCCGGCGCCTTGTCGCAGGCGCCAATGCACGGGGCGCGAACGACGCGCACGCCGGCGCCCAGCGTCGCCTTGAGATCGGACATGAGTTTTTGCGCGCCCATCATCTCGCAGGTCAGCGAATCGCACACCCGCACCGTGAGGGGCGGCGGCGGCGATTCATCGTCCAGCACGACGTCGAAATGGGCGTAGAACGTCGCCACCTCGTATACCTCGCTCAGCGCGAGTCGCATCTCCTGCGCCAACGCGGCGAGATGACCGGCGCCGAGACAACCGTAGCGATCTTGGATGAGATGCAAATGCTCGATCAGCATGTCGCGACCCCGCGGTCGCTCGCCGATCAGCGCACGGATCTGGGCCAGCGCCTGCGACTGGACCTGGCGG
>DATFES010000119.1:0-6250 GCA_035250945.1 Alphaproteobacteria bacterium
CGCCCGCGCGCTCGACCGCCAGGGTTGGCGCAGCCTGATTGAGTTTCCCCTCGCCTCCGGGCGGCGCGCCGATCTCATCGCCGTCGACGAGGGCGGGCGGTTCCTGATCGTCGAAATCAAGACCTCCGCCGCCGACTATCGGGCCGACCGCAAATGGCGCGATTACCTCGACTACTGCGATTGGTTCGCCTTCGCGGTGCCGGAAGGATTTCCGGTCGTACTGCTGCCGCCCGAAGTAGGGCTGATAATGGCCGACGCCTATGACGCGGTGAGCCATCGTCCGGCGATGGCGGCGCCGGCGCTGGCGCCGCAGCGGCGGCGCCAGCTTCTCATCCGGTTCGCCCGCGCCAGCGCCGATCGTCTGCGGCGCGCGCTCGATCCGGAGATATAATCCGGCCCGTGTCGGCGCCTCGCGCTTCGGCACATATCGCGCTAAGTTCGCCCCCAATAATGCGCCGTAATTCGGATGCAGACCGATGATCGACCACAGTCCGCCAGCCGACTTGGACCCGTCCGTCGCTCGTCACTTGTCGGCGACGACCGCATATTTGAATAGCGGAGCTTCGCAAGTCCCTGGCTTTCTGACGCGCGGAGCCGCTGCGGCGATAGTCACAGTTCTCGTCGAACAATTGCGCGCCGACGTCCGTGGCGCTCTTGCCGAGATCGGGGTTTACCATGGCAAGCTGTTTATCGCGTTGGCACTTGCTCGCCGGCCGGGTGAGATTGCACTTGCCGTTGATCTCTTTTCTTCACGCCGTGGAGATTTTGAGGCCACTTTTCGAAATAACTGCGTGACACACGGAGTACCGATTGAGAACGTGCATATATTGCGAGCCGATTCCCAACACCTTACTCCCGATCGTTGGGTCGCGGCACTCGGGATGCCGGCGCGGATTGTGCATGTCGACGGCTTGCACACCCGCAAAGCCGTTTTGCACGATCTCGCGCTAGCCGCCAGTCACTTAGCGCCGGCTGGCGTCATCGTCATCGACGACATTTTTCACCCGTGGTACCCAGACGTGACTGAGGGAATCTACGCATTTCTCGGCGGCCATCCCGAGCTGGTTCCCGTGGCATATGTCGACCGTACTGCGCGACTTCTGGATGGCGGAGCAAAACTAATCGTCGCCCCCGTTGTGCACGCTTCCCGATATCGTGCCGCGATTAACTCGACGCTCAAGTCTCATATTGTGAAAGCCGCGCCAATTGCCGGGACACCGACCCTGATCCTCGCTTTCGACCGAGAGGCCGAACTGGCGTCGCCGCAGACGCCGTCGCCCTAAATGTCAGAAGACCCCGTCGGTTCCAGCGCCGCAGATCAACGCGCAGACGCGCTCGCCCTCGCGCGGCCGGTACGCGCCGGTGGCGAGCGAGGCGATTGCCGCCGCCGCGCTTAGCTCGACGGCGAGTCCGAGTTCGAACCACAGCCACCGCGCCGCTTGACGCATCGCGTCGTCGCCGACCAGCACGATCCCCTCGACCAACCTTGAAATTATGTCGAGATTGATCGAAGCACTACGCCGCGGCGCCAGCGTGCCGGCTTCGGTCTTGATCTCGGGAAGCTCGACGAGCGTTCCGGCGCGCACGCTTTCGTAAAGCGTCGGCGCCCCGATCGGCTCGACGCCGATGACGCGGACCGCCGGCTTAAGCGCTTTGGCGGCGAGGGCGATTCCAGCGATCAGGCCGCCGCCGCCGATGGCGACGACGAGCGTGTCGATCGCCGGATCGTCGGCCAGGATCTCGAGCCCGATCGTTCCTTGTCCGGCGATCACCCGCGCATCGGCGAAGGGATGGATGTAGGCGAGTTTCTCGGCCTCGGCGAAGGCGAGCGCTGCACGGTTAGCGTCGTCCCACGCCGCGCCTTCGACGCGGACGTCAGCGCCCCATTGCCGGAGCTTTTCGATCTTGCTCCCGGGCGCGCTCGTCGGCAGGAAAATCGTCGCCGGAACCCGCCCGACATGGCCGGCATAGGCGACGCCGAGACCGTGATTGCCGCCCGATGCGGTGACGACGCCGCGCGCCATGCTCTCCGGCGAAAGCGAGCGCAACGTGTTGATCGCGCCGCGCGGTTTGAAGGAACCCGTCACTTGCAGCGATTCGAGCTTCAAGACCAGCGGTCCGGCGTAGCCCGGCGGCGTTTTGACCGGGGACGCGGCGATCATCGGCGTGCGGCGAACGAAACCCTCGATGCGTCGCGCAGCCGCACGTATGCTCGCCAAATCGGGCGCCGTATCGGCGCCGGCTTGGGCGATCGGCGAACTCATCGCGCCATGCGCCGGATCGTGGCGCTGGTGCTGTGGCCAGGCGCGAGCTCGGCGAGCAAGACGCGACCGCCCCAGCCGCGCACCAGATCGGCGCCGACCACCTTATCGAGCGTATAGTCGGCGCCCTTGACGAGAACGTCGGGCCGCAGCGCCTCGATCATCTTGAGCGGCGTGTCCTCATCGAAGACGACGACGAGATCGACCGTCGACAGCGAGCCGAGGACCGCGGCGCGCGCCGCCTCGGTTTGCACCGGCCGGTCTTCGCCCTTGAGGCGGCGGGTCGAGGCATCGCTGTTGAGGCCGACGACGAGCCGGTCGCAGGCGGCGCGCGCCTTCGACATCAACGCGACGTGGCCGGGATGGAGCAGGTCGAAACAGCCGTTGGTGAAGCCGATCTTCAGGCCTTGCTGGCGCCACAACGCCACCTGGTCGATCGCCTGCTGCAACAACACGAGCTTGTCCTCGCTCGAGGCGAGGTCTTCGCGGTGGAGCGCGCGAACCAGATCCTCGGCATAGGCGACGGCCGTGCCGACCTTGCCGACCACCACGCCAGCCGCGACATTGGCAAAGCGTGCGGCGTCGAGCAGGCGAAGACCGGCGCCCACACCCGCCGCCAGCGCCGCCACCACCGTATCGCCGGCGCCCGAAACGTCGTACACCTCGCGCGCCGCCGCCGGCAGGTGATGCGCGTCGCCCTCGCTGGTGATCAGGCTCATGCCTTCGGATCCCCGCGTGCACAGGACCGCGTCGGCGTTGCACAGTTTGAGCACCTTGCGCCCCGCCCGTTCGATCTCCGCCGAGGTCTCGGTCGGCATCTGCGCCGCCTCGCCGAGCTCGCGGCGATTGGGCGTCAGCACTCCGGCGCCGCGATAACGCGCGTAGTCGACCCCCTTGGGATCGACGATCACCGGCTTTCTCGCCGAACGGGCGGCGGCGATCATCGTCTGGGCACCCTTGGGCGAAAAAACGCCCTTGCCGTAATCCGACAGCGCCAGCACGGCGCAATCGGCGATCGCCGAAGCGACGACGCGCACGATGTCGCCGTCGATCGCCTCGCCGACCATCTGAATGGTTTCGTAATCGGCGCGCAGAAGCTGCTGATTGCCGGCGACGAAACGGCTCTTGATCGTCGTCTGACGGCGGCTTTCGACCAGGATATGCGGCTCGACCGACGCCAGTTGGCCGACCAATCCGGCGATTTCGCGGCCCGCAGGATCGTTGCCGACGACCGAAACGAACTCGGCCGCAGCGCCCAATCCTACAAGATTGCGCAGCACATTGCCGGCGCCGCCCAGCATCGCTGCTTCGCGCTCGATGCGCAGCACCGGGATCGGCGCCTCGGGCGAGATCCGCTCGACATGTCCATAGACGAAGCGATCGAGCATGACGTCGCCCACGCACAGCACGCGCACCCCCTTGAGGCGGCCGACGGCGGCGGCGAGTTCGGCATTGTGGAGCATGGTCTGCACTATCGCGCGACTCGACTTAAGCGGGCGTTAATCCAAGTTCGCGCTCGATCGCCAAGCACAGCATCTGGCCGAGCGTGATGTGCATCTCCTGAACGCGGGCGGTGACGTGCGAGGGGACGATCAGGCATGGATCGGCCAGCCCGCGCACCGCGCCACCGTCGCCGCCGGCCAGCGCCGCCGCGCCGATGCCCATGCCGCGGGCGATTTCCAGGCCGCGCACGACGTTCGGCGACCGGCCGGAGGTGGTGATGGCGATGGCGAGATCGCCGGGCCGGCCCAGCGCCTCGATCTGGCGCGCGAAAATCCGCTCGAAGCCGAGATCGTTGCCGATCGCGGTCAGCGCCGAGCTGTCGGTGGTAAGCGCGACCGCCGCCAGCGCCTTGCGGTCGGCGGCGTATCGCGCGACCAGCTCGGTCGCCAGGTGCTGCGCGTCGCCGGCGCTGCCGCCGTTGCCGAAAAAAAGCAGCTTCCCGCCGCCGGCGAGTGCTGCGACCGAAGCGGCGACCAGGCGCACGAACTCGGCGCGCAGCCCGGCGCGCGTCGCGGCGAGCACGGCTTCATGCTCATCGAGTTCGCGCTGCCAGAAACGTTCAAGATCGATGCGCGTCACTTGTGCTCAGGCCGCAGTCATTGCCGATGCGCGTGGCCGCGTTCCTCGGCGGCGCGGAGAATCGACTCGAAGCGCGCCGCGACGGCGTCAATATCGAAGGTCCGCCGCGCGTAGTCCAGCGCGTTGTTGCCGAGCTCGGCGCGAAGCGCAGAATCGCCGGCAAGACGCTCGGCGGCGGAAAGAAGTGCCGTCGTGTCCCCGGGCGAAACGACCAGCCCGGCGCGATTGCGGGCGATGATCCGACCGGCCAGATTTTCGGCCGGCACCGCGGCAAGGATCGGCCTCCCGGCGCACAAGTAGGTCAGCACCTTCGAAGGCACCGAGAAAAGGCCGGCGTCGGGCTCGAGCACCGCCAGCAGAACGTCGCCGGAGGCAACGACCTCGGCCAGTCGCTCGAAGGGCTGGAACGGCACGACGAGCAGGCCCCCGGCATCCTGCGGACGGGCCTTGAGCCAGTCGGCGCCCGGACCTTCCGAGACGACGACCACGCGCACGTCCGTTCGGCGGCCAAAATGCCGCGCGAGCTCGAGCAAAAGGCCCGGATCATGCTTGAGCCCGAGCGTTCCGGAATAGAGAAACACCGTCTTGCCGATCAAGCCGTGCTCGGCGGCCCACCGGTTGTCGCGCGGCGTCGGCGGCAGCTCCTCGCGCACCGCCCAGTTCTCGATCACGCTGACCTTCGCATGCGCCACGCCCCAACGCTGCAGGATCGGCACGAAATCGTCGGTGATCACCACCGTATGATCGGCGCGACGCACCAGCCTTTGCTCGAGCGTCCGGTACCACCAACCGACCAGATGCCCCAGGCCCGGCAGCTTGGCGCGCAGGATCCGCCCGATCGCTTCGCTATAAACGTCCTGCATCCAGAACACGTATCCGGCGTCGATCCGCCGCGTGGCGGCGAACGACGCCGCCTGCACGTCGAGCGGGGCGTTGGCCGACAAGACGACGCTCGGCCGGTAGCGCGCGATCTCATCCGCGACCATGCGGCCGATGCGACGCTCCTGCGCAAGTCGCCGGATGAAGCTGTACTTAGCGAACGGAGCATCCAACGTCAGGCCGCGTATGGCGAGGCCAGGCGGATCGCCGGCGCGAAGCTGCAGCGGCCCCTTCGGCGCCTGGAAGGCGGTCGAATAGACGTGCAGGACTTCGTGCCCTTCGCCGGCAAGCGCACGCGAAAGCTGCACGGGAAACGCGTGGCCGGGATAATCGAGATGGAGTAAGCGCATCGCCCTTAGAGCCGCCGCGCCTTGATCACCAGGCAATCGCCTCGGCCGCGGCGATTGCCCAGCCACAGAAGCGGGAACAACAACCCGCGCGCCACCGCCGTCAACGCCGCCACGAGCAGGGTCGAACGCAAACGGCGCGCCTGTTCCGGCCGGCCGGCGAACGAAAAGGCGATCGCCGATTGCGCCACCCACAGCCCCGGCGTGATGTGGCGCGCGCTCGTGACCTCGAAGCCTTGCTCGACGAGCAACGCCGCGAGGCGGCCTTGCGTGAAATGCACGATGTGATAGGGGACGTGCCAATTGATCCAATGCCGCCCGAAGGCGCGACGCAACCAGCTCTCGGCATTGGGCAGGCCGATCCACGCCTCGCCGCCCGGCGCCAGCAGGCGCCGGACATCGGACAGCATGGCGCGCGGGTCGAGCGCGTGCTCGAGCACGTTCGACAGCACGATGCGGTCGAACGGTGCGGCGGGACGAAATTCGGCGATATCGACCTCGTGCACCGCGAAGCCGCGCGCGCGCGCTTGCGCGGCGGCGATACGGTTCAACTCGAGTCCCTCCGCGGCGAAGCCATTGGCGCGGTAAAGGACAAGTCCGCGACCCTCGTTGCTCCCGACATCGAGCAGCCGTCCGGCGCCGCGCTCGCCGTGAAAGGAGATGTCGCCGTCGAGTTTGAGG
>DATFES010000127.1:0-3264 GCA_035250945.1 Alphaproteobacteria bacterium
CCGCCCTCGGCGGTGCTTACGGACGAAGAGAAGAAGGCCGAGATGCAGGAGCGTCTCGGCGCGCTCGAAAGCGAGATCGATGAGAGTCTGCAGAAGCGCCAACAGGAGATCCGGCGGACGGCTTCGGCCCCGCGCGGCTCACGGTCTCGCGGCGGCGGTGCGGCCGGCGCCAGCGGCGGCGGATCGAGCGGCTCGGCCGGCAGTACGTCCACATCTTCGGGAACCTGGTCAAACCCAGACGCGAAGCCATCCGGCGAAGGCGCCCCGGAAGACGATAAAGCCTCTGATGGAACTGCAGTCGCCGGCCGGGCGCCGCCACCGAGCGCCGCGGGGCCGAGCGACTCCCCTGCTGCAGCGCGCCAGCGCCCGGCAGACGGGGGCATAGACGACGATATCGTCGCGCGTCAACTGCGTGAAGCGGCAGAAAAAGAGACCGATCCCGTATTGAAGGAAAAGCTTTGGGCCGAGTATCGAAAGTACAAGGAGGCAAAAAAATGAGGGGGATTCGACCCATTGTGGTTTGCCTTCTGGCGGCGACTCTCGGCGCATGTGCCAGCAACTATCCGACGCGCACCGTCTCTTATGACGAAACGGCGATCGACCGGCCGACGATACCGCCGTCCGAGGCCGAACTCCTGTCGGTGCGGATCGAGGCATTCGAGCCCGGCGTGCTGCCCGAGGACAAGGATGTCGCCAAGGGCCTGTCGCCGGATATCCGCAAGGCCGAGGCCTATTACATTCCAGTGCAACTCAAGAGCACGATGCAGAAGTCCGGTCACTGGGGTCCGGCGCGCGTGGTGCCGCGAGGCTCTCGTGGGGGCGAGGTTATCGTTTCCGGCAAGATCCAGGCGTCCGACGGCGAGATCCTGAAACTGGAGATCACCGTGAAGGATGCCACCGGCGCCGAGTGGTTCACCAAGGAGTACGAGAGCGTTATCGACGACAAAGCCTACCTCAAGGCGGAGCAGGGCAATGTCGATCCATTCCAGGACCTCTACAATCAGATCGCCAACGACATCGCCGCGCACAAGAAGACGCTCAAGCCCGCCGAGGCGAGCGCCATCCGCCAGGTCGCAGAGCTGCGTTTCGGCGCCGAGTTCGCTCCGCAGGTCTACGACGCCTATTTGCAGAGGCGGCCGGCTCCGCTCCGTGAGCGTGGCGATCTGCGGCGCCTGATCGCGTTTTTCCATGCGGGCGCGGGAGACGGCGCACAAGTTCCCGTCTACTCGGTAGTACGACTACCCGCGGAGGACGATCCGATCGTGCAGCGGGTTAATCGCATCCGGGTGCGCGAGGAGTTCCTTGTCGATACGTTCGACGAGCAATATGACGGTCTGGCGCGGGGCGTAGGCGACGCCTATACCAATTGGCGCAGCTCGCGCTTCAAGGAGATCACGGCAATTCGCACGGCCGACGAAGTGAAGAACGCCGAGACCGCGAAGGGTATCGCGGTGGGTGTGCTCGCCGTGCTCGCCGGCGCCGCCATCGCCTCGCAGGGCGGCAGTAGCTGCTACGGCTGCGGCACTGCCGGCGTCCTCGTCGCTGGCGCCGGTGTGGCGATCGGCGCGCAGATGGCCATTAAAGCGTCCGAGCAAGCCTCGGCGGAGACCAAGTTGCGACAAGCCGCGCTGGAGGAGCTCGGACACTCGCTTGTCGCCGATGTGAGGCCGACGGTGATCGAGGTCGAAGGCAAGACGTTTGAGCTCAAGGGCACGATTGAGGAGAAGTTTCAGGCCTGGCGGCAGGTCCTCAAGGAGCTCTACGAGAGCGAGAACACGCCGCTGGGGGTGACGCCATCTCCGTCTGGAATACCCGTTACGCCGACGAGCTGACGTCGCTGCCACGGCGCCGCATCCGAGGAACCGTGTCCGCACCCCACGATGAGGGTTTTTCGCGCCGGACGCTGCGCTCGCGCGCCAGCTCCGGCGCCATCGGTGCGCTTGTCGTCCTCGCCGTGGCGACGCTGTTCGTCGCTTTCGTGCTGCCTAGCTATGTGGCGCCGCCACGCCCGACGGCACCCGAGAAGCCGCCGCCGCACGCTTCATCGCCCGCACCCATGCCGGCGTCCGCTGTCGCTGAAGCCGCTCGAACAGACGCCGAGACGTTTCTGGCCGAGGCGCTGCGGCGTGTCGCCAAGCTCGAAGGCGAGGGCGCCCGGATCTGGGGCGGCGGCGTCCTCGACGGCGTGAGTTTCGCGACTGCCGAAGAGCGGCTGGCCGAGGCGAGCAGCGTTTATGACCGGCGCCGGTACGCAGACGCTTTGCCGATGTTCCGCGAGACTATCGCCATTCTCGACCGGCTGGCCGAGAGTAAGCCCGAGCGCTTTCGCCTTGCCATGACCGCAGGCCGGCAGGCTTTCGACGCCCGGGACGTGGCGAAGGCGCGCGTGCAATTCGAAATCGCCGTAGCGCTTGTTCCTGGCGACGCGGCGGCGACGCGACTCTTGGAGCGTGCACGGACGCTACCCGATGTCCTTTCGAACATGGCAAGCGGCCAGAGCGCCGAGTCCGCCGGCGATCTCGCCGCGGCGCGCGAGGCGTATCGCGCCGCCGCGGCGCTCGATCCCGAGTTTTCGCCGGCGCGCGAGAGCCTGGCACGCGCCGAGGGACAGATCGCGACTAACGAGTATTTTGCGGCGGTATCGGAAGCGTACGCACGGCTGACTGAAGGCAATCTGCGCGGCGCGCAAGCGGCACTCGACCGGGCGCGCCGGTTCAATCCCAACGCGCCGGAGCTGAACGATCTGAGTCAGCGGCTACAGGCATCCGTGCGCAAGGCAGGGCTCGAACGCCTGCGCGCCCAGGCTGTCGAACTGGAACGGCGGGAGAAATGGCCAGATGCGGCGAAGGCATATGAACAAGCGCTCGCCATCGACGCCAACGCCGCTTTCGCCAGGGCAGGCCGCGCGCGGGCGCAGCAGCTGGCCGATATGCACGCCGCGCTCGATCGATATATCGCCGAGCCGACGCGCCTGCAGTCGGTTGAGCCGCGCGCGCATGCCAAGACACTCGCAGCGCAGGCAGGCGGCGAGGATGGACCGGCGTTGTCGGCCAAGCGCCGCCAACTGGCCCGGCTCATCGCCGCGATGGAGACGCCCCTACCCGTGATCATCAAATCCGATCAGAGCACCGAGGTGACGCTGCAGCGCGTCGGCAAGCTCGGGATCTTCGATACGCGTCGTATCGATCTGCCGCCCGGCAAGTATGTCGCCGTCGGCACGCGCGCCGGCTATCGCGACGTGCGCGTGCCGTTCGAGGTACCGCG
>DATFES010000312.1:0-7502 GCA_035250945.1 Alphaproteobacteria bacterium
GCGGACTTATGGCGGCTCCTTCCTCTATCATCTCCAGAACAATCAGGTCGCAGTCGGGTTTGTCGTCGGGTTGGATTACGCGAACCCGTATTTGAGTCCGTTCGAGGAGTTCCAACGCTTCAAGACCCACCCGCGCATCCGACCGCTCTTCGAGGGCGGCCGGCGCGTCGCCTACGGCGCGCGGGCGCTGAACGAAGGCGGATTCCAGTCGATCCCGAAGCTCACCTTTCCGGGCGGCGCGCTCATCGGTTGCACCGCCGGCTTTCTCAACGTGCCGAAGATCAAAGGCACGCACACGGCGATGAAGTCGGGAATGGTGTGCGCCGAGGCGATATTCGCAGCGCTCGCGACGGATCCGGCGCCGGTCGAGGTCGTGGACTACGCCCAGCGTCTCAGGGCGTCGTGGGTGTGGGACGAGCTCTACCGCGCGCGCAACATCCGGCCGGCGTTCCGGTGGGGCATGTGGCCTGGCCTGCTCTATGCCGGACTCGATGCGCTTGTCTTGCGCGGCCGTGCGCCATGGACGTTCCGTCACCACGCCGACCACACGACGCTCAAACTCAAGGACCGCGCCCGTCCGATCGACTATCCCAAACCCGACGGAACGGTCACCTTCGATCGGCTGTCCTCGGTGTTCCTGTCGAACACCAACCACGAGGAAAACCAGCCGGCGCACCTCAAGCTCAAGGATCCGCGGGCGGCGATCGCGCACAATCTGGCGCTCTATGACGCGCCCGAACAGCGCTATTGTCCGGCAGGGGTGTACGAGATCGTCCGCGACGCCGATGGAGCGAATCCGCGGCTGCAAATCAACGCCCAGAATTGCGTCCACTGCAAGACGTGCGACATCAAGGATCCGCTACAAAACATCGACTGGGTGGTGCCCGAAGGCGGCGGCGGACCGAATTACCCCAACATGTAGGCCGATGCGACGAAACGATATTCGGCGGCCATGGCGCAGGCGCGACCGATTGGCTAAGTTAATCTTGCAAGACCGAGCGAGGAGTCGCTCCCGCGGAGTGAATTAATGCGCGTTTCGGGCGATCGATTCGGGTTCAGTCGTCGGGCGTGGTTGGGGCGGACGACGTTCGCGGTATGGCTCACCGTCGGGCTCGGCGGGTGCGCGGCGGGACAGTCGCCGGCTGCCGAGCAAAACCAGATCGGCCCGCCGGCGAACGCGTCGCCTTCGGGTAATTATCTGGCGGCGCGGCAGGCCGAGCGCATGCGCGACCACGCGATGGCTGCGAAGTTTCTCGACAAGGCGGTGGCCGACGATCCGGCCAATTTCGAACTGCTGACGCGCGCCCACGCCGCGATGATCAACGATGGACGCTTCGCCGAGGCGGTCGAATTGGCGCGCCGGATCCTGGCGGTCAGCCAAGGCAATCCGTCCGCGCAGCTCACGCTTGCCGTCGACGCGATCGCCAAACGGAATTTCGAGGAGGCGCAAGCGCGCTTCGAAGGCGTGCCGCTCGCCGGCGTCAACCGCGTCGTCGCTCCGCTTGTGATCGCCTGGCTCGCGGCGGCCAAAAATCAACCGGCGGCGGCGCTCAACGCGTTGCGTCCGCTCAACGAGGTCGAAGGGTTCCGTCCGCTGCACGACTACCATGCCGGGCTGCTCAGCGAGTACGCCGGGCGGCGCGATGCGGCGAGCGACTATTTGAGCCGCGCCGCCACGGTCGAGGGCGGCGCGCCCTCGCGCATCGTCTCCGTCGCCGGCGCGCACTTCGAACGCATTGGCCGTCCCGACGAGGCGAAGGCGATTTACGACAAAAATCAGTTCCGCCGCAACGAAGACGACCCGCGGCTGGCGGCGATCGCCACACCGTTGGAAGGCATCGCCGAGGCGTTCTTCGACGTCGCGGCCGCCTTGCGGCAGGACAATAGCGCGCATTTGTCGCTGACTTACGCGCGCCTCGCGCTGGCGGTCCAACCGTCGATGGGCGACGCGCTGCTGCTGGTCGCCGAGATTCTTGAACAGCAAAGGCGACGCGAGGAGGCGCTTGCGCTCTATGGTCGCGTCGATCCGCGGACGAGCGCCGGCTGGACGGCGGGTTTGCGCATGGCGGAGACCTTGCACGCGCTCGATCGCACCGACGAAGCCCTCGCGCTGCTCGATCGCATGGCCGCCGAGCGTCCGGAGCGCGTCGACCCGCTGCTGGTCAAGGGCCAAATCCTGCGCATCAAGGAACGGTTCGCAGAGGCGGTGCGGGCTTACGACACGGCATTGGCGCGGGTGAAACAGGTGGAACGGCGCCACTGGTCGGTGTTCTATGCGCGCGGCATCGCCCACGAGCGCGCCAAGCAATGGGCGCAGGCCGAAGCCGATTTCGTGCGGGCGCTCGAACTCGAGCCCGATCAGCCCGACGTGCTCAATTACCTGGCGTATTCGTGGGTCGATCGCGGTATGCATTACGATCGCGCCCGCACCATGCTCGACCGCGCGGTGGCGCAGCGGCCCAACTCTGGCCACATCGTCGACAGTCTCGGCTGGGTTCTTTATCGGACCGGCAAATACGAAGAAGCGGTGCCGGTCCTCGAGCGTGCGGTCGAATTGCAGCCCGAAGATCCGGTGCTGCTCGACCACCTCGGAGACGCATATTGGCGCGTCGGCCGCGAGCTCGAAGCGCAATTCCAGTGGCGTCGTTCGCTCGGCAACAAGCCGGATGCGGAGCTCAAGTCCAGCCTCGAGCGCAAGCTCAAGGACGGCCTGCCGACCTCCACCAGTCAGCGCGAAAACTGATCGGACGCGGCGCCGGATGCTGGTCGAAACGGCGCGGGCCAAGATCAATCTCTATCTTCACATCGTCGGCCGTCGTGACGATGGATACCACCTCCTCGACAGCCTGGTCGCCTTCGCGGCGATCGGCGATACGCTGTACGGGGCGCCGGCGGACGCGCCGTCGCTTCGCGTCGATGGCCCGTTCGCGGCTGAACTGGCGGGGGAGGAGCTCGAATCGAACAGCGTGGTGCGCGCAGCGCGCGCAACGGCCGCGGCGCTCGGTCGCCCGGCGGCGATAGCGTTCCGCCTGGTCAAGACGCTTCCCGTCGCCGCTGGTCTCGGCGGCGGGTCGGCCGACGCGGCGGCGGCGCTGCGAATTTGCGCGCGGGCATGGAGTATCGCCGAAGACGACCCGCGCCTCGCCGCGATCGCGCGCGGGCTTGGCGCCGACGTTCCGGCTTGTCTTGCCGGCCGGCCTGCTTTCATGGGCGGAATCGGCGACGAGCTTGCGTCCGCGCCGAAACTGCCGCGGTTGAGCGTCGTCTTGGTCAATCCCGGCGTGGCGCTGCCGACGACACGCGTATTCGCCGGCTTCCGCGGCCAATTCTCGGATGCGGCGCGATTTTTTCAAAACCCTCGCGACGCGCGCGAACTGGCGGAAATCCTCGCCGCGCGCCGCAACGACCTGCTGGATCCGGCGATGCGCTGCGTGGCGCAAATTCGCGACGTGCTCGACGCGCTGGCGGCGAGCCCTGGCTGTTTCCTGGCGCGGATGTCGGGCAGCGGCGCCACGTGCTTCGGCCTCTACGCCGATGATGCTGCGGCGGGCCGCGCCGCGTCGTGGCTGACCGCCAATGCACGCGGCTGGTGGATCGCGCCGTCGATGATCGCGGCATAGATGGGCGGCCGGTTGTGCCGGCAGGGCGGCGGTGGTAAGTCCTTCGCGCCGTCGCGGGAGCGAAGGGCCGTGGGGACGGTTCATCCCAGGGAGTCGCATGTCCGATCGCGTCGCACTCATCACCGGCGTCACCGGCCAGGACGGCGCCTATCTTGCCGAGCTGCTGCTCGACAAGGGTTATGTCGTTCACGGCATCAAGCGCCGTTCGTCGTCGTTCAACACCGGCCGGGTCGACCATCTCTATCGCGACCCGCACGAAGCCAACGTTCGCTTCTTCATGCATTACGGCGACATGACGGACGCCACCAACCTCATCCGCATCGTCCAGGAGACGCAGCCGACCGAGATCTACAATCTTGCGGCGCAAAGCCACGTCCAGGTGAGCTTCGAAACGCCGGAGTATACGGCGAACGCCGATGCGCTGGGGACGCTTCGCCTCTTGGAGGCGATGCGAATCCTCGGCATCGCCCGCAAGACGCGGTTCTATCAAGCTTCGACCTCGGAGCTGTACGGGATGGTGCAGGAAAAGCCGCAGCGCGAGACGACGCCATTTTACCCGCGCAGTCCCTATGCCGCGGCGAAACTCTACGCCTATTGGATCACCGTCAACTATCGCGAGGCGTATGGCATGCACGCCTCGAACGGAATTCTCTTCAACCACGAAGGACCGACGCGCGGCGAAACGTTCGTCACCCGCAAAATCAGCCGCGCCGTTGCGGCAATCGAACTCGGACTCCAAGAGAGGCTTTATCTCGGCAATCTAGACGCCGCGCGCGACTGGGGCCACGCCCGCGACTATGTCCTGGGCATGTGGATGATCCTGCAGCAGGACCTGCCCGACGATTACGTGCTCGCCACCGGCGAGACGCACACGGTCCGCGAATTCGTCGAGCGCGCCTTCGCCGCGACCGGGCGCAATCTTACCTGGCGTGGCGCGGGCATCGAGGAGAAGGGGGTCGACGCCAAGACCGGCGCGACGGTGGTCGAGGTCGATGCGCGTTATTTTCGGCCGACCGAGGTTGAATTTCTCCAGGGCGATCCCAGCAAGGCGCGAAGCAAGCTCGGCTGGCGGCACACGACATCGTTCGACGATTTGGTGCGCGAAATGGTCGCCGAGGATTTGCAACAAGTGAAGCTGGAGCATCAGGCCTATGGCCGCCGCGGCTGAGCGCAAATCGTTTCCGCTCGCCGGCAAACGGGTGTGGGTGGCCGGCCATCGCGGCATGGTGGGGTCGGCGATCGCCCGCCGGCTGGAGCGCACGGGCGCCGAGCTCGTCCTCGCCGGCCGCGAGACGGTCGACCTGGCGCGCCAGAAGGAAACGGAAGATTGGCTCGCCGCGGCAAGGCCGGAGGCGGTGTTTCTCGCCGCCGCGCGGGTCGGCGGCATCCACGCCAACAACACGCGGCCGGCGGAGTTCCTCTATGAAAATTTGGCGATCCAGACCAACGTCATCCACGGCGCGTGGCGCGTGGGCGTGAAGAAGCTGCTGTTTCTCGGTTCGTCGTGCATATATCCCCGGCTGGCGCCGCAGCCCATCGTCGAGGAATCGCTGCTCACCGGCCCGCTCGAGCCGACCAACGAGTGGTACGCCATCGCCAAGATCGCCGGCCTGAAATTGGCGCAAGCCTATCGCCGCCAACACGGCGCCGATTTCATCGCCGCGATGCCGTGCAACCTTTACGGGCCCGGCGACAACTACGATCTCGAGCAAAGCCACGTCGTCGGCGCGTTGATGGTCAAGCTGCATCGCGCCAAGCTGGCGCGCGCGCCGTCGGTCGAATTATGGGGGACGGGCACGCCGCGTCGCGAGTTCCTTTATGTCGACGATCTCGCCGACGCCGCGGTGTTCTTGATGGAGCATTATTCGGCCGAGCCAGCGGTAAACGTCGGCGCCGGTCACGACGTGACGATCGCCGAGCTGGCGAAAACGATGGCCGAGATCATCGGCTTCGCCGGCGAGTTCACGCACAATCTCGGCAAACCCGACGGCGTCCCGCGCAAGCTGCTCGACGTTTCACGAATCGCCGCAATGGGCTGGAAGCCCAATACCGATCTCAAGACCGGTCTCGTCCAGGCATACCGCTGGTTCGTCGACAACGCAGCGGCGGCGGCATAGCCACGGCGGACGTCCGCCGGCGCCCGATCACCCGCGCACCACGGTCGCCCGGCCGCCGCGCACCACCTCGATGCGATAATTGAACAGCTCGGCGACGCGCCGGCGATGCGAGACGAGGATGAGCGTTTTCTCCGCGAGCACGCCGATCAGCCCCTGGGTTATGGCGAGTTCGGTGGGCTCGTCGAGCGAGTTCAGCGATTCGTCGAGGATGACGCAGGGCTGATCGGCGAGAAAAACGCGGGCGATGGCGATCCGCTGCTGCTCGCCGCCCGAAAACGGCTCTCCCTTGTCGCTGACCTTCGCCTGGCGGACCTCGCGCGTGCTTTCGAGCCGTCCGCCAAGCCGCGCGCCGTGCACCACCTGGTCGAGATCGGCGTCGGCGAGCGTGCTGGTGAGCGCGATGTTGTCGTAGACCGATCCCGGCAGAAATGCCGGCTGGGCGCGCATGAAAAAGAACAGCCGCTTGCGGTCGGCGAGCGTCAATTCGCGTACGTCGCGGCCACCGATGGTGACCCTCCCTTGTTGGGGAACGTGCAGGCCGAGCAGCACGAAGATGATCGACGTCTTGCCCGAGCCGCTTTCGCCGAACAGGCCGACCTTCTCGCCCGGCTCGATGACGAAGGACACGCGATCGAGGATCGGCTCGCCCTTCGGATTGAGCAAACAGACATCCTCGAAGGCGATGCGCCCGAAACTCGGGCTCGCGCGCCCCCCGGTCGCTTGCGGCGCCGGCAATGCCGGCCGCGGTTCGAGCGGGCTCGAGGCATTGGCTTCGATGCGCGCCAGCGCCGCGCGCGCGTCGAGCACCATCGGCCAGGCTTCGCCGATCTGCGACAGGCAGGGGAAGATCAGCATCGCGTAGTACGCGAAGACGAGGAAATTGCCGATCGGCGGCGGACCGCCCTCGGCGGTCAGAAGAAGAATGATCAGGCAAGCCGCCGCCGAAATACTGATGACGAACTCCATCAGGCCGTGATAGGCGCTGTTGCGCATCCACATCAGCCGGTTGATGGCGAAAAGCTTGCGCACGTCGGCCAGCGCGCGGATCAAGAACATGGTGCGGATGGCCGAGAAACGGATATCGAGATTGCGCGCGTACATCGTCGCCAGATAGCCCAGCAGCGACTGATCGATCGCCATCTTGATCAGGTAACGCTTCTTGCGCCAAACCGCGTAGCCGGCGATCCCCGCCGAAAGCAGCGCGATCTCGACCAGCAGGAACCAGAACAGCCAACGCTCGACGAAGAAGACGACAGCGAGCATCAAGGCGATCTGCAATCCCGATACCGCCGAAGCGACGATCGCCTCGCGTAGCAGGCGCTGCACCGATTCGACGTCGCCCGACGCGGCGGCGAGGACGGCGCCCGGTCCGCCGGCGCCGATGCGGTCATACGGGCCGCGCAACAGGGTGCCGACGATGGCGGCGCGGATCGAGCGTATGACACGCTCGGTCATGCCGACGATCGCCGCCTCGGTGGCTATCTTGGCGCCGAGGATGACGAGCTCGAGGGCGACGATGATCAGCGTGTAGAGCGCGATGCGCCCGACGAACGGGCCGGTTGCCGCCTCGATCCAAGCCTGCCACGCCGCCGGCCGATCCGGCTCGATCATCGCCTTGATCGGGATCGGCCGCAGAACCGTCGCCGCCGATTGCAGCAGCGCAAAGACGAGCCCGACAACGACGGCGCGGCGCCAGCGCGCGTCGTGGAGAGAGAGCAATCGATTTACGTCGGCGAGAAGCAAGTGGGCGCGGGGTGGAACGGAC
>DATFES010000138.1:0-7358 GCA_035250945.1 Alphaproteobacteria bacterium
TCGGCCCACGGATTCTTGAACGCGGCGAGCGACGCATCAGCGGTCGAGAAGCCGCCTGTCGCCACCGTCGTCATCGCGTGGATGACCGCCTCGAATCCCGACAGGCCGGCGAGCCAGTAGAGCAGGGCGCAAGCGACGCTCAACGTCAGATAAACCGTCCCGATGCCGGCGGCGATCTGGCCGGCGCGCGGCAGCGCCTTCTCCGATTTCTCGGTCGATTCGAGCCGAAAGAGCTGCATGCCACCGATTCGCAGCATCGGCAGGATGATGATCGCCATGGCGATGATGCCGAGCCCGCCCATCCATTGCAGCAGCCCGCGCCAAAGCAAGATTCCGGGCGGCGCATGGTCGAGTCCGACGATCACCGTCGCGCCGGTCGTGGTGAGTCCCGACATCGCCTCGAAGAAAGCATCGGTGTACGACAATTCGGCCGAGGCGAAGGCGAATGGCAACGCCGCGAACGCCACGCAGGCCAACCATCCAAGAATGGTCAACAAGAACGCCTGGCGTAGATTGATCGCCACGCGGCGTCCGCGGCAGGCGAACACAAGGCTGACGCCGACGAACAACGTCACGCTGCCGGCGGCAATGAAGACCGGCCAGTCCCGGTGGCGCTCGGCGGCGTCGGCGAGCGCGGGCAGAACCATCGACGACGCCAGCACCGACAGGAGAACGCCGATGATGAAGCCAACCGGACGAAGATCGATCAACCGGCCCCCTCCCGTCCCCGTCTGCGCGCATCGTCGACCGGATCCCCCGCGAGGCGCTCGGCGTGCGGGAGATCAGCCGCCGGCGGCCGGATGTCCGCCGGGGTTGCCGATCATGGCGAGGAATTCGCGCCGCGTCGATGGATCGTCACGAAACGCGCCCAGCATCCGGCTTGTCACCATGGTCACGCCGGGCTTGTGGACGCCACGCGTGGTCATGCATTGATGCGCCGCCTCGATCACCACGGCTACTCCCTTGGGCAGCAGGATGTCGTTCAGCGCGTTGGCGATCTGGGCGGTCATCTTCTCCTGGATCTGCAGGCGCCTGGCGTAGACCTCGATCAGCCGCGCCAGCTTCGAGATGCCGATCACCCGGCGATCGGGAAGATACGCAACATGGGCGCGGCCGATGATCGGCGCGATATGGTGCTCGCAGAACGACTCGAAGCGGATGTCGCGCAGCACGACCATCTCGTCATAGCCCTCGGTCTCCTCGAACGTGCGCTGCAAGAGATCGACCGGATCGACGTCGTAGCCGGCGAACCACTCCTCGTAGGCCCGGACGACGCGGGAGGGAGTGCCGCGAAGGCCCTCGCGGTCCGGATCGTCGCCGGCCCATCGCAGCAACGTGCGCACCGCCTCCTCGGCGGCGGCGCGGGTCGGCTTGCCGATCGCCGCCGGCGTGGCCGCCTGGCGCGCATCGTCGGGAGCCGATTTGGCGATGCTCCGATCGGCCGCAGATGTCTTCACGCCAAGGTCCTCCTCGCGTTGCCTCCGAGGATCGCCGCCGCGATCAATTGACTTTTCCGGACTGATGCGGGCTGTCGAGCGAGAAAGCAGGGATGCTCACGTCAAAGCGCTCGCCGGTCGGCGTCTCCATCTGGTAGGCGCCGTTCATGATGCCCGACGGCGTCGGCAACGGCGTGCCGCTGGTGTACTCGAACGCTTCGCCGGGACGCAAGATCGGCTGTTCTCCGACGACGCCGGCGCCGCGCACTTCCTGCACCCGCCCCAGCGAATCGGTGATGCGCCAATAGCGGTTGCGAAGCTGTACGGTATCTGCGCCGTGATTCTCGATGCGGACGTGATAGGCCCACACGAAATGATGCTCGGCGGGCGAGGATTGGTCCTCGAGATAAACCGGCTTCACCGTCACCTTGATGGCGCGTGTCGTGGCGCTATACATGCCGCCTCGAATTCGAGTTCCGCCGCACGCGCCGCGTTGCGGCGGCGCGTGGCCGCATCGAGATATTCTAGGTCGGCTTGCCGCGTTGTCTAGCCGTCGGGACGCGCCTTATTCCCGGATAAGGCGCGTCCCGTTCATCGGCCGAACGATTGGCTATTTCACCGCAGGACGATTTCGACCCGGCGATTCTGCGGTTCGCGTACGTCGTCGGCGGTTGGCACCAAAGGCCGGCTTTCGCCGAAGGCTTCGGTGACAATCTGGCCCGCCGGAACGCCGTCGGCGGTCAGGCCTTGCCGTACCGCGTTGGAGCGCCGTTCGGAAAGCGCCTGGTTATAGCGCTCGCTGCCCGAACGGTCGGCGTGGCCGGCGACTTCGATGCGAGTGACCGAGAGCTGGCGCGCACTGGCGACGGCCTGCTGGATGATTCGCCGCGCTTCGGCGGTGACGTCGGCCTTGTCCCAGTCGAAGAAGACGAGGTAGGAGCGCTGCACCCCGGCTCCGACGGGCACCGGCGCAGGCGCCGGCGCGGGCGCCGCCGCGGGACGCATCGCCCGGTCGACCTCGGCCATCGCCGCATTGAATTCGTCGCGACAGGAAACGACCTTCTCACGCTTCCAAGCATTCTCGGGCGAATATACGGGATCCTCCGCTTCCTCGAGCCAGCAATCGTAGGAGACCTGGGCCCTGGCCGCCGCGGCCGGCGCCCGAAGCGTCGCGTTGGCGGCGAGCGCGGACGTCAGCCGATTGCGCGAAGCGGCAAGTTCGCCGGCGGCCGACTCGTCCGGGTTCCAATTGTTGTCCTCGAGACGTTCGGGCGCCACCGTTTCTCCCTTGGCGACGCGCAAGCCCTTGCGGGCGAAATACTCCGAGCTGTTGAAATCGTTCTGCAGCGTCCATTCGTTCTGGGCCAGATTGCGATACCCGCTGTCGAGTGCGCGGGTGAAGTCGGTATTGGCCTGCGAAGGCGTGTCACGCAGCCGCTCGAGATCGGTCGAGCATGCGACGAGCGCCGCAAGCGACGCGCCGATAACGGCGATCTTGATCGCGGATGGCATGATTCAGGTCCCCTTTTTGGATTGATCCCCGGCGCGGACGCGAGCGCGCCCGGCCCAACCGTCAAGCTAATACCGCGCCATCAATATGACAACATTGTTCAATCACGGAGGGGGTTCTTGCCCTCCCCCGCGTCGGCGCGGCGACCGGCTCGTTTGGTTTCAGCCTTCGAGCGCCTGCTCGAGATCGGCGATGAGATCGGCCGTATCCTCGAGTCCGACCGAAAGCCGGAGCGCGCCCTCGCCGATGCCAAGCCGCGCCCGTTCTTCGGCCGGCAGGCGCTGATGCGTGGTCGTCGCCGGGTGGCAGATCAGGCTTTTCGAATCGCCGAGGTTGTTCGATATGTCGACGATCTTGAGGCGGTTCAGCACGCGAAACGCCGCCGCCTTGCCGCCGCGCACGAGGAAGCTGACGAGCGTCCCGCCGGCGGACATCTGCCGGCGCGCCAGTTCGATTTGCGGGTGGCTGTCGAGCAAGGGATAAAGCGTCCGCTCGACCGCCGCATGCGACGACAGGAATTCGGCCACCTCGCGCGCCGATCGGCACTGCGCGTCGACGCGCAGCTGGAGCGTCTCCAGTCCCTTGACCAGGACCCAGGCATTGAACGGGCTCATTGCCGGACCAGTGTGCTTGAGGAACGGCGCCAATTTCTCCTCGACGTATTTCGCCGGACCCAGCACCGCGCCGCCGAGGCAGCGGCCTTGGCCATCGATGTGCTTGGTCGCCGAGTAGACGACGATGTCGGCGCCGAGTTCGAGGGGCTTCTGGTGCAAGGGCGTGGCGAAGACGTTGTCGACCACCACCTTGGCGCCGGCTTCATGCGCGAGCTTGGCGACTTCGCGCAAGTCGACGAGCTCGAGCATCGGGTTCGACGGCGTTTCGAGGAAGACAGCGGCGGCGGGCCGCGCGAGCGCCGCACGCCACTCCTCGAGCTTGGCGCCGTCGATCAGCACCGTCTCGATGCCGTAGCGCGGCAGCAAGTCGGCGATGATGTAATGGCACGAACCGAACAGGGCGCGGCTCGATACGACGCGGTTGCCGGCTTTGAGCTGGCACATCAACGAAGCGAAGACAGCGGCCATGCCGCTCGCGGTGGCGCGCGCCGCCTCGGCGCCTTCGAGCAGGCGCAGCCGCTCCTCGAACATGGAGACCGTCGGATTGCTGTAGCGCGAATAAACGAAACGGCCCTCGCCGCCGGCGGCGAACGCCGTCTCGGCTTCCTCGGCCGTTCCGTAGACGTAGCCCGAGGTGACAAACAACGCCTCGGCGGTCTCGCTGAAGGCGGTCCGCCGGAGTCCGCCGCGCACCAACTTGGTCTGCGACCGCCATTCCGTTTTGGGTTTATCCCCCGCGTGGCACGTCCTCGGCGGATCCGCCCTTTGTTCGCCGTCGGCCATGGAGGCGCTCCTTTCCTCGCAACTGGGCTTGGCGCGGCGCGCCGCCCAAATACAAAAGCCCCGACCGGCGGGTCAGGGCTTCACAGCAGCCTCCGACCTTTTAGCGGGTTTTTTAGCGTGGCCCGCAAGCCGGTCGGCTCAAATCGCCACGTGACGTAGGGTCTTACGCCGCGCCCGCGGGGCTGTCAAGCGAACCCGGGCGGCGGTAGTGCTTCAGTCGGCTGCTTCCGGTATCGCCTGCGGAGTCCAGAATAAACTCGCCGGCGCCAGCGTCCTGCCGCGATTGGCGACTTCGGCGGGTGGCAGGACATCGCACGACGGCCAAAGACCATCGGAAAGGCTGTCGGCATACGCGACCGGGTATCCGCGCATCCGCATCTTGGCCGCCGCGGCGCCGTGATCATACTCGAGCGCGTGATGCTCGACGAGGATGCCGCCCCGGCTCGGGGTCAACGTCGAGAACCAAACCCGCGCGGTCCCGTCGTTGGCTGGTTGGCCGATAGCGCCGGCATTGTGCCAGAGGCGGCCGTCGACGATCTGCGAAAACGGCATGCCGCAATGACCGCCGATGACGGCGTCGACGCCGAGCGCCGCCAGTTCCTCGCGCTTGGTCGCCGCTGGCGTCGAGGCGAAAATATAACGGTTAATCTGCTGCCCGCCGCCGTGAACGACGGCGAAGCGCCGATTGGCCAGCGTGAACTCGATGCGCCGGGGGAGTCCCGCCATCCAGTACGCCGCCTCGGGCGAAAGATCGCGACGGGTGGCCGCAAACCACTGCACCGACAGGATGCCGCACGTCGAATTCTCCCCGAAGCCGCACCCGCAATCGGCGGCGTCGGCGGCGATCGATTCCTCGCAATTGCCCATGACCACGGCCGCGCCCCAATCGCGCAAACGGTCGATGACGGCTTGCGGATCGGCGCAATAAGCGACCGCGTCGCCGGTGCAAACGGCGCGCGCCGCCGGGACGTCGAGACGACGCGCCGCTTCGATCAGCCCCTCGGTGGCCTCGAGATTTCCGTACGGGCCGCCGAACACGAGCACCGGGCCGTCGAGTACGCCGAGCGACCGGTTTGCCGCGCCGATGTTCATCCCTTGCTGCACGAACCGCCTCCCAGCACGCAGAACTTGGCGCAGTGCGGATGGTTGAGCTTCACGTCGACGGAGGCTGCGGCCAGCGTTGCGCCGAGCTCGAACTGTTCGTCGTAGGGCAGCAGCGTGCAGGCGACGACGGCTGGCCGCGTCTCGCCCTTGCGCTTCACCACCATGCGCGAGCTCGCGCACATCATCCCATCGGGCGACAGTTTCAAGATGCCCCAACATGCGTCGGTGATCTCGGGCACGTCGGCGTTCGCGTCCATCTCGGGAAAGAGCACGAGGCGCACCGGGTCGTCGGCGTCGATATCGATGCCTTCCTCGGCGAAGAGCTGCGCATACCCGCGGCGAATATCGGCCTCGGGCTGGCCGGAAAACGTGCGGCCGGCGACATGAACGTTGAAGCCATGACGGGCGAGCCAACGCAGGCCCTGCAGCATGGGGAGCCACGACCGCGGGCCGCGTTCGAGCTGATGCAGATCCTTGGTGTAATGATCGACCGAGACGCGCACGACCAGCCGCGCGCCGTAACGCGCGTTGAGCGCCAGCAGTTTTTCCGCCAGCTTCATCATCGGCTTCATTGCGTTGGTCAACACCAGCGCGCGGAAACCACGCGACAGGCACTCCTCGAGCATCTGCGGCAGCTCGCGGTTCATGAACGGCTCGCCGCCGGTGAACCCGATCTCCTCGGTGGGCAGGCGCTCGCGGGCGATCTCGTCGAGATATTCGCGCACGTCTGCCGCGCTCAGATACGACAGCCGGTCGTTGGTCGGCGACGACTCGATGTAGCAATTGGTGCAAGTCAGATTGCACAGCGTGCCAGTGTTGAACCACAGCGTCTTCAAGCCGCTCAACGCGACGCTGGCGCGGCGCTCGCCCTTGGCCGTGCGCAGCGGATCGCGGAACTTGCGCGGGTCGAGCGATTTGAGCTCGGCGAGGGCCACGGCGTTCATCCGTCAATTTCCCGTTTTGGTCGTGTTTTCAGGCGATTATTGCACCGCAAACATGCCATTTCGAAGCACATTAAGGAAATAAAATGTTCGTGTACCCCCCAATTTCGGGCGCCGGAGCGATCACGTTCACGTAACCCGCCGGAGAACCAAGACGTAGCGAAGAGAGCGCGCGTTAACCGCCCGTAGCCGGAGGCGATGTATGATTCGCTTAGCCTCGGGCGAACGCTCATGGCAGGCCCGCCGTCGCGCATAGGCCCTAGGAGAAAAGCGGTGAACGACAAGTTCGTGATCCTGCTGCTCGCCATCGCCATCATCGGCGGTGTCTATTTTTTCATCGACGAGATCTTCGCTTATCTCAGCTACCTCCGCATCTTGTGGGGCGTGTGAGCGCGCCCGCGCCGAAAGGCGGGCGCCACCCTCGACGATCGGCGCTCCTAATGACAGGCGCCGTGGTTTGCGGTAATCATCGATCAGGGCGCGGGTGTAGCTCAATGGTAGAGCAGAAGCTTCCCAAGCTTACGACGAGGGTTCGATTCCCTTCACCCGCTCCAGCCATTTCCTGCGACATCTGAAAGCCGAGCGGAATATTCGGCGCACTCGGCGACTCTTCATAAATTAAATGCGTCATCCTGGCGGCCCCGTACGCTGCCTGCTTTCCGTGCGGCGAAAATGCGCGCCGTGGCCGACATACGATGGAAAGGTCGACATGTCGTTCGCTCAGCGACTCATCGCGGCGATCCTTGTGCCTGCCATGGCGAGCGGTTGCAGCGGGCGGGTAGTCACGCAACGCCTCAACGAGACACAGATGCAAAACTCGGAGGCCAAAATGTCCGGGGTCGTGGTCTATCAACCGGCGTTGCTGGCCGAGGTCTCGGTGATGACGACTTATGTCAGCGACGGAAAACTGGTCGGCCGCGCCACCGATTCGCCGCCCGCCTGCATGCAAGTTCCATCCGAGAAAGTGGTG
>DATFES010000141.1:0-11586 GCA_035250945.1 Alphaproteobacteria bacterium
ACATCAAGACGCATGTCGACGGACACAGCCCGCCTGACCGCGTGCTGGCGACGATGTTTTGACGAAAGTTATAAGCGATACGCTGTAGGCCGTAAGCTTGAGGCCCGTCGGATCACGGCGTATCGCCGCCCGCTTCTCGCGTCACTTCCGGCTTACAGCGTATGGCTGATAGCTGCTTACAGCCCCGTGATCGTCGGCTGCGGACCGCATAAGGGGCAGGCGGGGTCCTTCGGTATGCGGATCTTTCGCACGCTTGCTGACAGCGCGTCGTAAATGAGGAGCGAACCGGCAAGGCTTTCACCGAGGCCAAGAACCTCCTTGATCACCTCGGTCGCCTGCAGCGTGCCCATGACGCCGGCGACCGAGCCGAGAATGCCGGCCTCCTCGCAGCGCGGGATGAGATCGGCGGGCGGCGGCTCGCGGAACAGGCATCGATAGCAGGGATGCGCGCCGTCGTGCGCCTTGAGCGTCGTAAGTTGCCCTTCGAAGCGCAGCAACGCCGCCGTGACCAGCGTTTTCTTCAATAGATAGCATGCGTCGTTGACGAGATAGCGCGTGGCGAAATTGTCGCTGCCGTCGGCGACGACGTCGTAATCGGCGAGCAGTTCGATTGCGTTCGAGGCGTCGAGCCGAAGTTTGTGCGGGATGACCCGCACCTCGGGATTGATTCCCGCCAGCGTGTCGATCGCGCTTTCGACCTTGTTTTCGCCGACGCGGTCGTCGGTGTGGACGATCTGGCGCTGCAGGTTGGAAAGATCGACGCGATCGTTGTCGACCACGCCGAGCGTGCCGACGCCCGCCGCGGCGAGATACATGAGCACCGGCGAACCCAGCCCGCCCGCGCCGACGACGAGGACGCGCGCGCCGAGCAGGCGCGCTTGTCCGTCCTCGCCGACCTCGTCGAGGATCAGGTGGCGCGCGTAGCGCTCGAACTGCCGGTCGGTCAATTCCATCTCAGTCCCGCCGCTTCGGCGCGGAATTCTTGAGTCAAGCGCCAAGACGCGAAAATCGCCAAGTGGAATCCGCTGTCTTGCCCGTCGCGGACCAACCTGCGAAGGCTTTTCGCCTTGGCGCCTTGGCGGCGGATAATCAGCGTCACATTCCCTCGAATAGTTGCGTCGACAAATAACGCTCGGCGAACGAGGGAATGATGACCACCAGCATCTTGCCGGCCATCTCGCGCCGCTCGCCGATCTCGAGCGAGGCGGCGAGCGCAGCGCCGGCCGAGATGCCGACCGGAAGCCCGTCGAGCCGCGCCACCTCGCGCGCCGTCTGAAACGCCGTCTCGTTGCCGATGCGGACCACCTCGTCGATGACGCTTCGCTTCAGGATCTCGGGCACGAAGCCGGCGCCGATTCCCTGGATCTTATGCGGCCCAGGCCGCCCGCCCGACAAGACGGCGGAGTCCTCGGGCTCGACGGCGACCATTCGCACCGCCGGTTTGCGCGCTTTGAGCACTTCGCCGACGCCGGTGATGGTCCCGCCGGTGCCGACGCCGCTCACCACGACGTCGACCTTTCCGCCGCTGTCGCGCCAGATCTCCTCGGCGGTCGTCCGGCGATGGACCGCCGGATTCGCCGCGTTGCGGAACTGCTGCAAGATGATCGCGTCGCCCAGCTCGCGCTGCAGCTCTTCGGCGCGCTTGATCGCGCCGCGCATTCCCTCGGCCGATGGAGTCAATTCGAGCTCGGCGCCAAGCAGCTTCAACATCTTTCGCCGTTCGATCGACATGCTCTCGGGCATCGTCAATATGAGGCGATAGCCCTTGGCGGCGGCGACGAAGGCGAGGGCAATGCCGGTATTTCCCGATGTCGGTTCGATCAGCACGGTCTTCGGCCCGATATTGCCCTCGCGCTCGGCCGCCTCGATCATCGCCAAGCCGATACGGTCCTTGACCGAGCCAAGCGGGTTGAAAAATTCGAGCTTGGCGACGATTTCGACCCGGCTGGCGTGCGCGGCGGCGAAACGCCGCAGGCGCACCAGCGGCGTGGCGCCGATGGTTTCGACGATGCTTTCGTAGATGCGGCCGCGAAACTCGGGAACGATCGGCGGTTCGGCGTTTGTGGCGTTGCGGCGGCGGGGTCGCGATGGCATGGCGTTGGAGCCTTATGGTTCAGATCGAAAAATCGATGCCGTGATCGACGGCTGGACGCAGCGCCGCGGCGCCGGCGCGGCGACACAGTTCATCGATGGTGATCGCGTCGAGCCGCGCCATGTATTCGGCCTGCAATTCGAGCCATAGCGGACGGACCACCTTCTGGCCGAGCGGCGAGGTCGGCGTCTCGGTGACCGGATCGGGGGCGGTCTCGATTTGCCGCACGACGCGGGCGACGTCGCCGATGGTGATGCGGCGGCGCTCGCGCGCCAGCCGATAGCCGCCTTTTGGCCCGCGCTGGCCGGTGAGAATGCCTGCCTTCACCAAAGCCTGTAGAACCTGCTCGAGGTACCGCTTGGGAATTCCCTGGCGCTTGGTGATGCTCGCCGCCTGGACGGCCTCGCCGCCGCTATTGTAAGCGATGTCGACCACCGCCTCGATCGCATAGAGCAGTTTCGCGGTCAGGCGCAGCATCGGATCAGCCGCCGGTCGATCCGAAACCGCCGACGCCCCGCGCCGAAAGTGGCAACGCCGCCGTCTCCGCCCATTCGATTCGCGCCACCGGCGCCACGACAAGCTGGGCCACGCGCTCGCCGCGCCGTACGACATACGGCTTGGCGCCGAGATTGGCGAGAATGACGCCGATCTCGCCGCGATAATCGGCGTCGATCGTGCCGGGGGCGTTGAGAACTGCGAGGCCGTGTTCGAGCGCAAGGCCCGAACGCGCGCGCACCTGGGCTTCGAATCCCGACGGCAGCGCAATGGCGATGCCGGTCGGGATAAGCGCACGGGCGCCGGGCAGCAGCGGCAAATCGGCGCCGAGCGCGGCCACGAGGTCCATGCCCGAAGCCGTCGCCGAGGCGTAAGCCGGCAGGGCCAATCCGGCCGCGTGCGGCAAGCGGACCACCGCGACGCGGAGCTGCGGTTGCGTCACCTCGCTCACGCGTCGCCCGCGAGGTGGCGGGCGATGCGCCGCGCGATCCGGCGTGCGATTTCGTCCTTCGGCAGGCGATCCCAGGTCTCGACGCCCTTCGCATCGATGAGGTGAACCGCGTTGGCGTCGCCGCCAAACGTGCCGCTGCCGGCCCCGACGTCGTTGGCGACGATCCAATCGCAACCCTTCTTGCGGAGCTTAGCTTTGGCGTGTGCGATCACGTCCTCGGTCTCGGCGGCGAAGCCGATAACCAGCTTGGGCCGAGACTTTCCGTTGGCGGCGAGCGTCGCGAGGATGTCGGGGTTCTCGGCAAGTCTGAGCGTCGGCGGGCCGCCGCCCTTCTTCTTCAGCTTGCGATCGTGCGGCTCGGCGACGCGCCAATCGGCGACGGCGGCGGCGCAGACAGCGACGTCGACCGGCAGCGCTTGGCGACACATGGCCAGCATCTCGGCCGCGGTTTCGACGCGCTTGACCATGACGCCTGGCGGGTCCGGCCGGTGCGTGGGACCGCAAACGAGCGTCGTCTCGGCGCCGAGTATGGCAAGCGCCGCAGCGATGGCGTGACCTTGCTTGCCCGAGGATCTATTGGCGATGTAGCGCACCGGATCGATCGGCTCGTGCGTCGGGCCGCTGGTCACCAGCGCGCGACGGCCGTTGAGCGGCGCGTCGGCGCCGAGGGCCGATTCGATCGCGGCGAGAATTTCGTGCGGTTCGCTCATCCGTCCCGGTCCCGTCTCGCCTTCGGCGAGATCGCCGGAATTCGGCCCGACGACGCGCACGCCGCGCCCGGCAAGCGTGGCCATGTGCGCTTGCGTCGAGGGATGCGTCCACATCAGGTGGTTCATCGCCGGCGCCACCAAGATCGGCTTGTCACTCGCCAACAGAACGGTCGTCGCGAGGTCGCTCGCAAGGCCCAGCGCCATGCGCGCCAGGATGTCGGCGGTCGCCGGCGCCACGACGATCAGATCGCAATCGCGCGCCAGGCGGATATGACCGATCTCGCTCTCGTCGGTGAGCGAGAAAAGGTCCTGGAATACTTTTTCGCGCGTGATCGTCGCGACCGACAGCGGCGTCACGAACTCGGCGCCGGCGCGCGTGAGGATCGCGCGAACGCTGGCGCCGCGCTCGCGCGCCCGCCGGACGAGTTCGAGCGTTTTGTAAGCGGCGATTCCGCCGGCGATAACAAGGAGAACGCGTTTTCCGCTGAGCATTCGTGATCCGCCAGGTTCGGTCCGGCATGAATATTCTACAGGGCGGCCCTGTAGTTCAAGGTAAAGCCGCGGCTGCACGCGCGCAACGGCCAAGGGCGGATCGACGCCGTCGCCATCCGACAAATCCATCGACCGTGCGCGTCGCGCGGCTGATCGGCGTCGTAATTGTGCGCGAGAATATGGTGCGCCTTGGCCAGCCGTTCGGCGGTCATTTCGCCGGGCAGTGCGGGCAGGCGCATCGCGACCGTGGCCAGCACCGCGCGCGGCAGATCGTCGGCATTAAGCGCCTCGGCGGCGGCCCTTAGGCAATCGAACCTGCTCTCGGCGTCGAAGGATTCGCCATAGGCAAACTTCAGCAACAGGCGAATTTGGTCAGCCGGCCGAGCGACGAAAACGGGCCGGCAGCGATGGCGCCCGCGCGGCCACACCAGCGGACAGGCTCCACCCAACCAAATGCCGCGGCGACCGCAGATCGTGGCGGGCCCGACGCTCGGCGGGCGAGGACAGCGCCTGCACGCGGTCTTGGCGTAAGGCGGTGGGAGTGCATCCCTCATGGTAGAGAGTCCGTATATTAATACCACTATAAGTTGTATTTATATCATGCCCCTAACCGCCGAGTCAATCGATCGTCGTTCGAACATTTGCGGGCGTGCGACGACGCTCGGCAAACAGCCGGCCGCCCGCCGGCTCCCTCGCCAAGCCGTTCCCGAAGCGATCTCGCTAGAGCGACGCGGCGAGTCCGAGCCCGGCGAGAAAGGCGAGCGCCACCCATGGCCACATGGCCCCGCGGCTTCGCCCGCCGCCAAGCGCCGCAATTGCGTCTTGATGCAGCCGGACGCCGCCCTCGGCGAGCATCGCGGCGGCTTTCTCGACATTGGCGACGAAACCCGGCAGCTCCTCGATGCGCGCCAGCGCATCGGCAGCGGCGACGCGTGTGCGCGCTTCGACGCCGCGGGTTTCGTGCATCCACGTCTCGATCAAGGGCCGCGCGAGGCTCCACATGTTGACGTCGGGATTGAGCTTGCGACCGACGCCCTCGCACACCAGCATGCTTTTCTGCAGGAGGAGAAGCTGCGGCTGCGTCTCCATCTGGAAGGTCTTGGTGACCTGAAACAGTTGCGCCAGCAACCGGGCGAGCGAAATCTCGTTGAGCGGACGGCCGAGGATCGGCTCGGCGATGGCGCGGCACGCTTGCATGAACGCGCCGACCGACTGGCTGGCCGGAACGAATCCGGCGCGAAAGTGCACCTCGGCGACGCTCTTATAGTCGCCGTTGAGGAACCCCAACAGCATGTCGGCGAGATAGTTGCGCGTCGATCGATCGAGTCGGCCCATGATGCCGAAATCCACCGCCACCAACGCGCCGTCTTCAGCAACGAACAGGTTGCCGGGATGCATGTCGGCGTGAAAGAACCCGTCGCGGAAAACCTGGTTGAAAAACGCGCGCGCTGCCTTGGCCACGATGTCGTCGGGATCGTGTCCGGCGGCGACCAGGCGCTGGCGCTCGTCGATCGGAATACCGGCGATGCGCGCAAGCGTCAGCACGCGTCGCGAGGTGCGTGACCAGTCCACCGCCGGGACGCGAAAATCGGCGTCGCCCTTGAAATTCTCGGCCAGCTCGGACGCCGCCGCGGCCTCGAGGCGGAGATCCATCTCGAGGCGTACCGTCTCGGCGACGGTCCGCGCCACCTCGACCGGCTTCAGGCGATTGAGCGAGGGAGCGTAGCGTTCGGCGAGCTCGGCGAGCCAGGCGATCAGATCGAGATCGCGCTGGAACAACGCCTCGATGTCGGGTCGCAGCACCTTGATCGCGACTTCGCGCGGACGGCCATCGGCATCGCGCGCCGTGGCGAAATGCACCTGGGCGATGGAGGCGGCGGCGACCGCTCGATCATCGAAGCTCTCGAACAGGGATTCGAGCGGTCGACCAAGCTCGGCGACGATCGTCGCGCGCGCCGCCTCGGATGGGAACGGGGCCAACTTGTCCTGCAACTCCGACAGATCGGCCGCGACGTCCTCGCCGACCAGGTCGGCGCGGGTTGAAAGCGCCTGCCCAAGCTTGACGAAGCTGGGTCCGAGTTCGGTTAGCGCCGCCGCCAGCCGCTCGCCGGGGCGCGCCGGCAATCCGGTCCCTCGCAGTCGCGAAAGTGCGGCAAGACACACGCGCGGCAGCCCAAGACGCTCGACGCCGATCAATGCGTCGTGACGCGCCAGCGTCAACGCGATATGCGTCACGCGGCCGAGATTGCGCAGCGCACGCACCATCGTTTCGCCTAAATCCGCCAGCCGCTGTGGATCGCGGCGATTCCGCCCGAGAGATTGCGCCAACGGACGAGATCGAAATTCGCCGCCGCCATCAGACCCGCCAGATCCTCCTGGGCGGGAAACCTGCGAATGCTTTGGACGAGATACTCATAAGCCGCGCGGTCGCCGGCGACCAGTTCGCCGAGGCGCGGCAGCACTGCGAACGAATACAGATCGTAAATGCGGTCGAGGACCGGAAGAACGACGCGCGAAAATTCGAGACAGAAAAAACGACCCCCGGGGCGCAGCACGCGGCGCGCCTCGGTCAGCGCCGCCGCCGGGCGCGTCACATTGCGCAGTCCGAAGCCTATCGTATAGACGTCGACGCTCGAATCGGCGAACGGCAAGCGCTCGGCGTCGCCGACCACAAAGGTCGCTCCGTCGGTCATTCCACGGTCGAGCGCGCGATCCCGGCCGATCGCCGCCATCGCGGGATTGACGTCGCAAATCGCGACATGGACTTGCCCGGCGACGCCGCCCGCGCGCTCCAAGAACCCCAAGGCGATGTCGCCCGTGCCGCCGGCTACGTCGAGCAGCCTCTGACCCGGCGCCGGATCGATCATGTCGAGCAGCGTCGACTTCCATAGACGATGCACTCCCGCCGACATCAGATCGTTCATCAGATCGTAACGCCCGGCGACACTGTCGAAGACCTGGCGCACGAGCCCGGCCTTGTCCGTTTCGGAGACCTCGCGGAATCCAAAATGCGTCGTCGATTGAGGCATTTGTCCCGGGTCGTCGCTCATGACGGGCAACATAGCGCGGGCCGCCGCTTTGGGCTAGTTTGCCCGCCCATGCCCGAGCTACCCGAAGTCGAAACCGTGGTCCGTGGCCTTCGCGCGCGCATCGTCGGCCGCCGCATCGTGCAGGTGGAGCAGCGCCGCGCCGATCTACGCGAACCATTGCCCCGCAATTTCAAACGTCGCGTCGCCGGCCGCCATGTCGTCGCCGTAGAGCGCCGCGCCAAGTACATCTTGATCCGGCTCGCACCCGGCCCCGGCCCCGAAGAGCTGATGATCGTGCATCTCGGCATGTCTGGACGATTCGTCCTGCTGGCGCGCGCCGACGATTCCGCCGGACCGCACGACCATGTCGAGTTTCGCCTCGACGACGGGGCGCTGCTGCGCTTCAGCGACCCGCGCCGCTTCGGACTAATCGATCTGCTCACGCCGACGAAACTGGCCAACGATGCGCGATTCTCGGAGTTGGGACCCGAGCCGTTATCCGACGCGTTCACTGCGGCAACGCTCGAAGCCGCGCTCGCCGGCCGGCGCGGCCCGATCAAACCGGCGCTCCTCGACCAGCGGCTGGTCGCCGGGATCGGCAATATCTATGCATGCGAGGCCTTGTTCCGCGCCGGCATCTCGCCGCGCCGGCGCGCCGGAACGATCCGCGGCGAGCGCGCGGAGCGCCTTGTCGTCGCGGTCAAACAGGTCCTGGCGAGCGCCATCGCCGCCGGCGGATCGTCGGCACGCGATTACGTCCAGGCGTCGGGCGAAGTTGGCTGGTTCCAAGAGCAATGGGCGGTCTACGACCGCGAGGGGGCGAGGTGCCCCGGTTGCGATTGCAACGGTATCAGACCGGGCGGCGGGATACGCCGTCTGATGCAGGGGGGACGCTCGACTTTTTATTGTGCAAAGCGGCAACGATAAGGTAAGAGCCGTCGCCATGGTCCGGGCCAGCCGCCCTCTATTCTTGCTGCTGACGATCGCTTGGATGGTTGTCGCGGGGCAATTCGCCCATCCATTGTCTTCGCCGGTTCTGGCCGCCAATGGCTTCGTGGCCGGGATCGACGATCTGCCGCTGATGCCCGGGCTCACGGCGATGCCGGAGAGCGGCGTCGCGTTCGACTCGCCGGCCGGCCGAATTATCGAGGCTTACGCCGCCGGTATCACGACGCGCGCCGCGGTCAGCGACTTCTACCGCCGTACACTGCCGCAACTCGGCTGGCAGCCGACCGGGGACAACGCATTTCGTCGCGAGGGCGAGCGGCTTCGACTCGATTTTCCCGAGCGCGTGCCGGCCGGCGCCAGCGCAGGTCGCGGCCGCGTCGTCGTACGGTTCTTTCTGTCTCCGGGCTGAGGGAAGCGGCGGCGCCCCGGAGCTTTCGACAGTCCCACGACACCTCCCGCGGAGTCCATCAATGGCTTATCAAAACATCCTGGTCGAAAAGCGCGGCCGCGTCGGCCTGATCACGCTCAATCGCCCCAAGGCGCTCAACGCGCTATCGGCTGCGCTCGTGGCGGAACTCGCGCAGGCGCTCGATGCCTTCGAGGCCGACGCCGGAGTCGGCGCGATAGTCCTCGCCGGCAGCGACAAGGCGTTCGCCGCCGGCGCCGACATCAAGGAGATGAAGGATAAGACATACATCGACGTCTATCTCGCCGATTTCATCACCCGCGGATGGGAGCGCGTGACGACGTGCCGCAAGCCGATCGTCGCGGCGGTGGCCGGTTACGCGCTCGGCGGCGGCTGCGAAGTCGCCATGATGTGCGATTTCATCCTCGCCGCCGAAAACGCCAAGTTCGGCCAGCCGGAGATCAATCTCGGCACTATGCCGGGCGCCGGCGGTACGCAACGCCTGACGCGGTTCGTCGGCAAGTCTAAGGCGATGGAAATGTGCCTGACCGGACGGACGATGGACGCCGCCGAGGCGGAACGCGCGGGTCTGGTAAGCCGTGTCGTTCCGGCGGCCGAGTTGCTCGACGAGGCGGTGCGGACCGCACAGTCGATCGCCGAAAAATCGCTGCCGGTGACCATGCTGGTGAAGGAGTCGGTCAATCGCGCCTACGAAACGACGCTGTCCGAGGGCGTCCGCTTCGAGCGGCGCGTCTTCCATTCGACCTTCGCCACCGAAGACCAGAAGGAAGGCATGACCGCGTTCGTCGAGAAGCGCCAGCCCCAGTTCAAAAATCGCTGATTTTTCAGGGCCGGCCGCGGGCCCGCGGCGACGGCTGCGGCGTGTTGACGCGACGTGTCCGGCGAGGCTATAACCCGCCCTCCCGCAAGCCAACTCTGACATTCCGGACGGACGAGAATGGCGACCACCAAATCGGCCGAGAAGCAAGCGCGTCAAGCGCGCCGGCGCACTGCGGTCAATCGCGCGCGCGTCACGCGCATCAAGACCTTCGAGAAAAAAGTCGAGACGGCGATCGCCGCCGGCGACAAGACCGCGGCGCGGGCGGCGCTCAGAGCCGCGCAACCGGAACTGATGCGCGGCGTCAGTCAGGGCGTCATCCATAAGAATACCGTGGCGCGGAAAATTTCGCGACTCTCGGCGCGGATAAAGGCGCTCACCTGACGCTCTTGCCGCGCCTGCGGCGCGGCCCACAACATCTTGCGATAGGCGCGTGCGCGTCGACGTAGATGCATCGCGCATCACAGTTTTTCGCCGTGCGCGAACGATTTGTACCGTCATCCGCGAATATACGCGATGAATCCGTTCGTTGATGTTCGAACGTCGAGGAGTTTATGAAGCGCGGCATTCCTCGAGCGCCGCGCGATCGAAAAAAAATCGTCATCGGCCCCACGACGATGTTGCGCGCGCATCGGACGGCGATTACAGTCGTCCGCGTGTTGACCGATGGGAGAGCGTAGAAAAAAACTTCGGTCGGCATTCCGAAGCTCAAATTCCGCAATTTGCGCGACACGGTTGCGTTTCGAACCGGCAGGTTTGTAATCGTCGGACGGCAAGCGAGGCGCGATCGAATGGGAGAAACCGCAGCCCGCCCAAGGGCAGGGTCGAAGAGATCGAAGGCAAACGCGAGGCGATCGTGGACCGGCGCCGATGACTTGACATCGGCGCATGACGAGAAGAAGCAATCGAGGGGGCCCAGTTGATGGCCGAGGCTGGGGCAGGGGCGAAAGCGGGAGCGACAAAGGCGACGGCGAATCCGGCTCAAAAAATGTACGCCGGCGATATTTCTCCCCGCGATGCCTGGGCGCTGCTTTCGAACGAGCGAAACGTCGTACTGGTCGATTGTCGAACGCGCGCCGAATGGAATTTCGTCGGCGTGCCCGATCTTTCGTCGCTCGGCAAGAAGCCGGTTCTGGTCGAGTGGCAAGTATGGCCGACGATGGCGGCGAATTCGGCCTTCGCCGATGAGCTCGTTCGGGCCGGGGTGTCGCCCGACGACCCGGTAATTTTTCTATGCCGGTCGGGCGGGCGTTCGCGCGCCGCGGCGATCGCCATGACCGGCCGTGGGTTCCAAAGTTGCTACAATCTCGCCGGCGGGTTCGAGGGACCCCAGGACGCTTCCGGCCATCGCGGCGCGGTGGCGGGCTGGAAACATGACGGTCTACCGTGGAGCCAGGAGTAACGCGGCGATGCGCCATGACTCCCGGCCGCCGGTCGATTCCGCGCTCGACGCCCAGTGGGTTCGCGTGCGCGCCCGCCTCAAGGGCGAAGTCGGCGAGGCGGCGTTCAAGAGCTGGCTCAAGCCCCTGACGTTGCTGGCCGTCGAAGACGGCGAAATACGGTTGGCGGTGCCGACCCGGTTCATGCGCGATTGGGTCCGCACCCATTACGCCGATCGCATTCGAACGCTTTGGCAGGCCGAGAACAAAGCGATCGCCGGCGTCGATGTCATCGTCCAGACGGCGACCACGACGCCGGCGCGCATCGATGGCGCGCCGCGCCCAGCGATGGCGCGTCCCGGCCGGGCGCCGGGCGCGCTAGACGGCGGCTTGCTGTCGGCGGCGCAAAACGACGACGATTTCGGGGCGCCGCTGGACCTGCGGTTCACCTTCGACAGCTTCATTGTCGGCAAACCGAACGAATTCGCCGTCGCCGCGGCCCGGCGCGTCGCCGACGAGCCGAAAGTTCCGTTCAATCCGCTTTTTCTCTATGGCGGCGTCGGCCTCGGCAAGACCCACCTAATGCATGCCATCGCCTGGCACATCCGCAAGAAGCATCCGAATCGCCGCGTCATATACCTGTCGGCCGAAAAGTTCATGTACCAGTTCATCCGTGCGCTGCGCTTCAAGGATACGATGGCGTTCAAGGAGCAGTTCCGTTCGGTCGACGTGCTGATGATCGACGA
>DATFES010000142.1:0-3871 GCA_035250945.1 Alphaproteobacteria bacterium
GAGCCGGTCGACATTCACACCGGCAATAGCAATCAGGATATATACGGCGAGTTCGTCGGCTTCGTCTCGCCGGGCGCCGACGATTCGGTCATTCGCGATGTCGTGCAACTCTATCGTTGATCGGTTTTACAATCGTCCGCCACTCGCGGGATGATCGCCATGGCACGCACCGCGCGGCTTCTGGGAGTTGGCGTCCTGGCGGCCATCCTCGCACTCGACGGCGCAGCCCTTGCGCAGGGCATGGGGCAAGGCCATCGCAATGGCGGTCCGAGAGTCGTCGGCGCGCCAACCGATCGCGCACCGGCGCCAAAGGCCGCTCAAAGCCACCGAAATGCCGGCCCCAGGATTTTCGGCGCGCCCTCGGAGCGAGGACGGTTACCGTTCGAAATGACGGAAGGACGATCGGAGCCATCGGCGGCGCTCGGCGACCAACGCGCGGGATGCCTGCCGCCGGGACTGGCGATGCAGGTTCAGCGAACTGGCAGTCTTCCGCCCGGGCTCTCCCAGCATTCGCGAGGGACCGGGTCGCTGCCGCCCGGCTTGGCCAAGCGGGCTTGCTAGCCGGTCGGCTGCGCCAACGACTGGGCGCCTGATCTCGTTCGGCGCTGACGCCCGAGACGGCGCGCCATCGAGCGACCTCGAAACGACTCGCCAGCCTGATCGGCGAAATTTATTGCGCCACCGCGCGCAGGCGGCGGGTTCGCCTGGATTGCCGAAACGGCGCCGGTTCCTGCCGCGGGCGTTTCGTGTTATTGATCCTCGTGCGCATCGGGCGGGGCGATCGCGTGCCATGCCGGTCGGAAAGGTCGATCGGCGTCTTTATCCAGCACCGTATCGCCGCAAGCGGGGGGCGTGTCGGCCATCCAGCGCCAGACGCGGCTTTGGTCCTTTCTTTGGAGAACCGTCATGATCGAGTTTCGGAGCGCCGTCGAAAGAACGCAGGGCATCAAGCACCAGCCGCCAAGGACCTTTGGCGTGGTTCTCGTTGCGATGATCGTAGCGAGCTTGACAATGCTCGGTACCGCAATGGCCCAAACGCTGTCGCCGGACCTGGCGAAAGCCCGCGCCGCACTGGAGAAGTACCAAGATCCGCTTGTGGCCGTCCGCGACGGGTATTTCTCGACGGTCGGCTGCGTCCATTACGCGGATGGCGGCATGGGCGTGCACTTTCTCAATGTCGGGCTGATTTCGCCTGCGCCCGATCCGCTCAAGCCGCAAATACTGGTTTATGAACAGGATGGTACCAAGCTGCGCCTGGCCGCGGCAGAATGGTTCGTTCCGCTGGCGACGGGCGTGAAGGAGCGTCCGACGCTGTTCGGGCAACCGTTCGACGGCCCGATGGAGGGTCATGAACCGCTGATGCCTGCCGATCTTCATCACTACGATCTGCATGTATGGCTGTTCAAGGAGAACCCCGCCGGAATGTTCAAAGCGATCAATCCCAACGTGAAGTGCGCGGACGCCGTCGGTTATTCGTTGCTGGAAACGCCGACCAAGCCGGTGCCCCATCACGTTGCGAAGTAGCAGTCGCCGACGATCAACGGGCGCAAATGCGCTTCGACGAGCGCTCGATGCCCGATATGCTGGTGAAACTCTATGGGCTGCCCGATCTCGGCGACGCGCTCGCCAAGGCGGCGCGCGCACGGGTCGAAGTCCGCCGCCCGAACCCGTGGGAGAAGGCGCCGCTGCTTGCCTGGATAGGGGAGATATTCAACGCGGCTTGGGCCGCCGAATGCGAAGCCGCCTTCGCCACTAACCCGCCGTCGTGTTTCATCGCCAAATCCGACGACGGTATCGTCGGCTTCGCCTGTCACGACTGTACGCGTCGCAATTTTTTCGGGCCGACCGGCGTGGCCGAGCCATCGCGCGGAAAAGGCATCGGCAGGGCGCTTTTGCTGTCCTGCCTGCACGCGATGCACGCCAACGGATACGCATACGCGATCATCGGCGGCGTCGGACCGGCGGATTATTACGCGAAGGCGGTGGGCGCGATTTCGATCGAAGGCTCATCGCCCGGCATCTACGACCACGGCCGCGCCATCCAGAGAAATTAGATCGGTTCGCGCCGCTACATCGATTCCGCGGCGGAGCGATCCGCCCAGTCGGGATGCGCCGCGATCTGCTGCTGGTATGTGCTTGGCTGGGAATCGACCGCCACGAAGAGGACGAATACCGAGGCGATCAATGCGCCCGTCGCCCATGCCATCGCCTTGAGGATTCGCCGTCCCTCGGCGAGGCGCTCGCGCTCCCATCGTCGCGCATCAATCGGTCGACGCCACTTGCTCATCGATTTTCCTTTCGTGTTTCGGCGCAGCGCGACGCACCGATGCGTTGTTCCAATACTGTCGATCAGACAGATTGGTTGTCGATGCGCCGCCGGCAAGCACGGCGGTATCGCGTTGAGCCGAGAAAGACGAAAAATGCGCTCGATGGTCCGTACGGCATCGTATCGAGTGACATAAAGATGACATCACGCGGATGTTTATATGACGCGTGATAAGCCGGGGACATCCTTCGCCCGGTCGATGCCGGTCCGCAGCAAGCCGCCCATATATACAGCGCCTAAGCGTTAGCGTTCACGACGAACGGAACTTCGCTGAATGCGCGAAATTACACATGACCTCATCGACGATGCGCGCGGCGGAAGGTCCCGGGAGGTACGCGACATGACGCATGCCACAGGGCGGTCGAGCGGCCGCATCCGATCCGATGCCATCCGAATCGCGATGGCAAGCGCGCTTTGCGTCGCTACAACATTTTCGTTCGCGGATGCCGCGGCGCAATCCATCTGTCTTCCCCGCAAGGAGCTTGGCAAGCAACTCGAGCGTACGTTCTCCGAGCAGCCGCTTGCCTACGGCGTGACCGAGGACGGCGCGCTTTTGGAGGTTTTCTCGAGCCACGACGGCCTGACCTGGACGCTGGTCATTACGGTCGCGAGCGGACAGAGTTGCGTGCTCGCCACCGGCGACAGTTGGACCACGCTGCCGGTGCGGTTGACCCGCGACCTCCCGGTCTAGCGCACGTTCAAGTGCTGAGCGCGTCGAGCGGGCGACGAGCGACGTCGGGCGCGACGTTGACCAGCGCGCACAAACGCTCGAATTCGCGCGCCGTCTTTCCGATCTCGCCGCCCGGCGCACCGACTACGTTGTGGGCGAGACGGAGAACCGTGCGCGCCTTTTTCCATGACGTGCACTCGCGGACGATCTTTCGCTCTAGGACTATCGCCGCCGTCGCCCAATCGGCGCCGAGCGCGGCAACGTATTCGTGAAGATATTGCTCCGCCTTGCGGGCGTCGATTTCGGGGAAGCGATTCAGGTGACGGACGACGGCGTCCAACCGTCTGCGCTCCCCGCTGCTCAGGCCGCCATCGGCGAAGGCGACCAGCGCGCACGCTGCGACTGCTGCCTTGACGAAGCCCTTGCTACGGTAACGCTCGATTTCCGAACGGAGCTTGTCCAAGAGGTCCATGGGCCCCCGGCGCACGGCTGGCGATTCGGCGCGCTGGATAGTCTATCCGCGACGGCGCGGCCATGCACGCCACCGTTTAGGGCACCGGTCCGATCGGGGGCGTACGGGCCCTAATGCGGGATGAGATTGCTAACGTAGACGAGCGCGCCAACCGAGGCGGCAAAAACGCCGGCGATGGCCAGCCCAGTCCAAACGATCGATTCGAGCGACTGCCGCAACTGGGCGCGCTGTTGCGCCGCGCGCGCCGCCCTCGCCGCGCGGAATTGCTGCGCCCGATTTTGCTCGGTGTCAGGCGTGAAGAGTCGCATCGTCGCTCATTTGTCCTGAAGGAACTGCGCTAACCCGACCAGGCGCGCCGCGTTTGTGTCATCGCGATGCGTCAAGATAGGGGGCCGATATTTAA
>DATFES010000153.1:0-7110 GCA_035250945.1 Alphaproteobacteria bacterium
CATCGGCCCGGTCATCGCCACTGGGCTCGATCCCATGAAGCTCAACGTGCGCACGATCCTCAACGGCAAGGAACGGCAGAACTATCCGGTCAACGACATGTTCTTCCCGCCCTACAAGCTGCTGAGCATGGTGTCGCGTGACATGACGCTGATGCCCGGCGACGTCATCGCCTGCGGCACGTCGCTCGGCGCCGGCGTGATGGCCGATGCGAATAACACCATCGAGATCGTCATCGACGGAGTCGGCACGCTGAGCAATCCGTTCAATCAGGTGTTGCCGAGTCCGTATCTCCTGGACGGACCGCCGCAGCCGATGCGCGTTTGCGTGGTCGGCGCCGGCGCAATCGGCGGCCTGGTCGCCGCCAAGCTCGCGCTCGCCGGCAACCAGGTTACCGTGATCGACCTAGGGGCGCACCTGGCGGCGATCAAGGCCAATGGCCTCAAGCTCGAATGGCACGACGGCAAGGTCGAGACCGCCAAGGTCAAGGCGGTCGAAAAGGCCGCCGACGCCGGCAAGCAGGACCTTGTCGTGTTGGCGGTCAAGGCGCACTACCTCGATCAGATCGCCAAGGACATCGATCATCTGCTCGACGCCGACACGTTGGTGTTGACGGTCCAGAACGGCCTGCCGTGGTGGTATTTCCAGCGGCTTGGCGGCAAGTACGACAACAAGAAGCTGGAAAGCCTCGATCCGACCGGCGTTCTCACCAAGAAGATCGACGCCCGCCGCATCATCGGCTGCGTCGTTTACCCGGCCGCTGCGGTGACGGCGCCGGGCGTGATCCACCATGTCGAGGGCGACCGGTTCCCGGTCGGCGAGCTCGACGGAACCGAGAGCGAGCGCGTCAAGCGGGTCCACGACATGCTCGTCAAAGCAGGCCTCAAGTCGCGCGTGCTGAAGGACATCCGTTCCGAGATCTGGTTGAAGGCGTGGGGCAATCTATCATTCAACCCGATCAGCGCGCTTACCCATGCGACGCTGGTCGACATCTGCCAGTTTCCGGAAACGCGCCACCTTGCCGCGCGGATGATGGAGGAGGCCGAATCGATCGCCAAGAAGCTCGGCGTCACCTTCCGCGTCACGATCGAGAAACGCATCGCCGGCGCGGAAAGCGTCGGCGCGCACAAGACTTCGATGCTGCAGGACGTCGAGGCCGGCCGCTCGCTCGAGACCGAGGCGCTGATCGGCTCGATCATCGAGATGGCCAAGCTGACGGACACGCCGGCGCCGGCGATCGAGTCGGTCTACGCACTGGTCAAGCTGCTCAACAAGGTGATGCTGAGCGAGGGCGGCGGCGTCAAGGTCGACAAGGCGAAGGCGGCGTAAGGCCACCGTGCGGCGCGCGCTCTGCCGGCCGCGCGTGGCCGCGCGTTCAGCGTAGCTCCAGGCGACCGTCGATGCGCGCGCCGGTCGCCGGCGCGATTCTGCCGGCCGAGCGGATGAAGGCGACGATCTCGTTGCGGAAAACGAGGCCTGTGTCGATTTTGGCGACCGGCCGCAGGTCGTAGCCGCGGATCGATCCCGGCACGCCGCCGCCGATCGGATTGCCGTTCCACGATTCGCCGTAGGCGCCGGCGCCGAGATAATTTGTGAACGCGACGCGAAAGCGGCGGTCTTTCTGCGCCGCGAGCGGTGCGCCGAGCACCGCAATGTCTTCGGCGCGCGCATCGGCGACGCGCGCGCCCAGGCGGATCGCGTGGCGAAGGCCGGCCGAGAAATGTAGGAATCCGCGCGACACGTATCCCGACAGATCGATCCGGGGATGGCCGTCGAGCTCTTCCGGCCGTACGATGCGCTTGGCATTGTTGTCGAGGATGGCGAACAGCTCGCCACCCGAAATCTCCGCCACCTGCAGGCAGTCGGCGAACGGCATTACCGCGTACCAATCGCGGAACTTCACATCGCCGCCGGGCACGAGGCCGGCGCCGATCGCCGTCGAGTTGACGATCGCGATCTCGACGCCGCCTTGCGCGAACTCGGCGCTGCGCGCGACCAGCGCGTCGGCGATGAAGTTGGCGAGCGCGCATTCGCCCATGTAGCGCTGCCGCAGGGTGACCGACGGCGCGATGTCGTCGCCCTCGGCCATCGCCAGCACCTCGTCGAGCCGGTGGCGGACCCGCGCGATCAGCGGCTCGATCACCGCGCGCTCGAACGCTTCATCGTGCTCGGCGGCGCCAGGCGGCCGCACGAGTCTGTGGAGTCGTGCCCGCATCGCGGATTGCGCGCGGCCCGCGCCGAGCGCCAGCGCCAGCTCGAACTCGCCGAGATGGCTTCCCTGGCCGCCCGCTTGGACGATCGGCACCCCGTCAATCACCGTACCAGAATCCAGGCCGTTCTCGTTGAGCACGGTATGGGTGTGAGCGCCGACAATGACGACCGGCGCCGCCGTCAGCCGCGCGGCGCTGCGCGCGAGCGCGATGTCGCCTTCGGCGAGATGGCGCACCGCGCCGGCCTTGCCGTCGAGATTGCTGTCGGCGCCGAAGCCGCAATGCGACATGACGACCACCGCATCGACGCGCTCGGCGAGCGCCGGCAGCAGATTGGCCAGCACACCGAGCGGGCTTGTCACCGTCAGGCCGGGATCGGCATGGCTGTGCGTGCGCGTGTCGACCGGCGTGATCAGGCCGAGAAACCCGATGCGAAGGCCCTTCGCGACGGCGATCGCCGCCGCGGCGTAGTCGACCGCAGGATCGAGATATCGCGAACCGTGCAGGTTCGCCGACAGGACTGGAAACGCGGCATTGGCGCGTATCCCGGCGCGCAGGACATCGGCGCCGCGGTCGAGCTCGTGATTGCCCAACGCCGCAATGTCGACCCCGGCGGCGGAATACGCCGCGTAGGCCGGATCGATGACCAGTTCCTCGCCGCGCCAGCCCAGTAGCTCGTCGAGCACGGTTCCGGTGTGATCGTCGCCGCCGCTGACCAGCAGGACGATCTCGTCCTTCGCCGCGGCTTCGCGTGCGGTACGATGGCGCCGGACGATCTGGGCGAACAGGCGGGCGTCGCCCTTCCGCTCGTCGGGCAGCGTCAGGTAATTGTGCAAATCATTGAAGTGGAAGAGTCGCAGGCTGCGACGTTCGCCCGCGGCGAGACAACCCGTCGGGCCGTCGCCGACGACGTGCTCGACCGGCGCCGCCCAGGGCGCGCCCGTAAGCAGGTACAGCTCGTCGAATGCGCCGGCCGGGTTCGGGCTCGCGCGCCGGATTCGCATGGTGCCCGGAGGCGGCGTGCCGGCATCGGAGATTCGGGACATTCGCTAAAGCCTGGCCAGCGTGCTCGCCACGCGGTCAAGAAACGCGGCACGGCTCGCCGGCGTCGAGCGATCGATGCTGTAATGCGCCAGGAACCGCTTGCGGCAGCGCCGATGACATAGCGCGCGCACGCCGCGCATGATCGTCGCCCGACCGGGACTTCCCATCAGAACCATCCACAACCACGGCGATCCGGCGGTGGTGATGACTACAAGCCGCACGATGTTCTGCATCAGGCCGCGTATCTTGCCGCCATCAGGCGGCAGAGTGAACGTGACGTGCGGAATCCATACGCGGTCGAACCAGCCCTTCAGCATCGCCGGCAGGCCGTACCACCATGTCGGATAGATGAAGACAAGCGCCTCGGCCCATTTGATGTGCGCGAGATGGGTTTGCACCATCCGCTCGTTCTCGCGCGGCGTGTGATACGACAAGCGCTCTTCGCGCGTCAGGGCCGGCTGGAATCCCTCGCCGTAAAGGTCGATCACGCGCACCTCGTGGCCGGCCACGGTCAGCGTCTCGACCGCACGGTCGCGTAGCGCGGCGCAAAAGCTGGCCTCGACCGGGTGGACATAAAGCACGAGGCAGCGCATGACGTGCGCAACGCCGCTTACGACGCGCCGCCGGCGGGAAACAGGTGCACGCGCTGGCGCGACGCATCGTAGTCGGGATTCTCCCAGGCGATCATTTTGCCGGGATTCAGCAATCCATCGGGGTCTGCCTCGCGCTTGAAGGCGAGCTGCAGCGGGTCGACCTTTTTCATCCCGCCCTCTTCGAGCGTGTAGGCGTGGGGGCTGAAGGTGGGGCACCCTTCGGCTTCGAACGCCGCCTCGATCTCGAGCAACCGCGCCTCGCTGGTGAAGCGGATCAGCGGCAAGCCGAAGCAGGCAACCTGTCCGTCGAAGCGGACGAACTCGAGATGATGCAAGACCTCGTCGCCGAAGCGGCGATAGAGGCGCTCGACGCAGGCCAAATGGCCGGGAAACGGATAAAGCACCTGATGATACGTGATCGATCGATCGACCTTGAGCGCCTGCAGCGTCGTATGGTTCCAGGTGAACTCGTAAATCGGCGGCAACGCCATGGCGCCCTCCGTGTCGCCGCGATACAACAACGCTGCCCGCGCGTCGGCAAGCATCGCGACAAACGCTTCCATGGCGACTGGCGCGATCATCGCCACGACGATGTGCATGTTCTCGGGGACGATGTTCCTCAGGGCGCGAAAATAGAGCCGCGGGATCGGCGCCGCGATCGGCGTCACGAGCTTCTTGAGCAGCGCATCTTGCGATGTCAACGCATGGCCAAAGCGCGCCGCCGCGGCAAAATCCTCGAAGCCGACGACAACGTCGACCCAGTCGTAGGCCGGCGCCAGAGGCATCTCTACTTCGGTGACCACGCCGGTGGTGCCGTAGGCGTGAATCGCCTTGTGCACGTCATCGCCGCGCAATTCGATGACGCGCGGCGCGCTCTCCATTGTCACCAACCGCAGGCCAAGCACATTGCCGCGGTCGCGAAGCCCGCCCCAGGTTACCGATCCGACACCGCTCGATCCGCCGCAGACGAAGCCGCCGATGGTCGCGGTCCGCCAGGTGCTGGGATGTATGCGCAGCTCCTGACCTGTTTCGGCGCGCGCACGTTGATCGATGTCGGACAGCCTGGCGCCGGCGGCGCAGCGGATGCGGCCACGCCCGATTGCATGGATTGCGTCGAGCCGCGACAGATCCACTACGACTCCGCCACGCACTGGCATGGCCTGGCCGTAATTGCCGGTGCCGGCGCCGCGCGGCGTCACCGGGACCTTTCGCGCGTGGCACGCCTTCAAAGTCGCGATCAACTCGTCCTCGTTCTCCGGCATGACGACGAGGTCGGCGGTCACGTCGCGCAAGCGCCGCTTGAGGAGCGGGCTGTACCAGTAAAAATCGCGGCTCAGCAGCTTGACCTGCGTGCGATCGACGATCGTACGTATGGCGCCGAGTTCGCGCCGGAGGGCGTCGGTATCGTTCATCGCGGCCCCTGCGCGGTCATAAGTTCGTCGAGATCGCGATAACTGGGCGGCGTGGTGTCGATGGCGCGGCCGTCGCGCAAGACGATACGGTCGGCCTGCGGCCGCGACAACAATTCGCTGTAGTTACGTGCGTTGAACAGCACGAGATCGGCGCGGCCCCCGGCCGCCAGCCGGCCCACGCCGCGCAGTCCCATCACGTCCGCCGGGGTGCGGGTGACTGAGGTCGGCCAAGCGCCGATCGGCCGGTCGAGATGGGCGATCCGCGTCGCCTCGGTGAACACTTCGAGCGCGTCATGATCGCCGTAGGCATAGAACGGATCGCGGCAATTGTCGCTGGCGACCGCCACCGGAATCCCGCGCGCCCGCAACTCATGGAGGAGCGTCACGCCACGCCGGCGCGGTGTGCGGCCAGGCCGGCGATCCTGAAGGAAAAGGTTGCACATCGGCAGGCTGACGATGGCGACCCCCGCCTGCGCCACAAGGTCGAGCGTACGGTCGATCGCCGCGTCATCCTGAACCGCCAGGCTGCAGCAATGGCCGACGACCACGCGTCGCTCGAAACGATGACGCAGCTTCGCCGCGGCGATCGCTGCGAGCGCCCTGGCGTTCGGATCGAGGCTCTCGTCGGCATGGAAGTCGAGCTCGAGTCCGCGCGCCGCGGCGAGCGCGAATACGCGATCGAGCCGGGCGTCGAGATCGGGTGCTGGAAGCGCCACGCCGCCGAGAATGCCGCCGCTCTGCACCACGACATCCGCGAGCTCGTCGCCGAAGGTCCCGGAAAGCTGCTCGATCGGCAGGATGGTCACCGCCTGGAGCTCAATCCGGCCGCGCCATTCCTCGCGCATCCGCGCCGCGACGGGCCACGAAATTCGGTGCTGCGGAGCGGCCGAATCGAGGTGCGTGCGGATTGCCGCCGTGCCGTGGGCGTAGGCCGCACGCAGCGCGAACGCCATGCGCAGTTCGACATCGCGCGCGCTCCAGCGCTGCTCGCGATCGGCCGCGGTGGCGGCGATGGCGCCGTCGCGGGTGCCGTCGGGATTTTCGGCCCGCGGCCAGATATGGCCCTTGTCGATATGGGTGTGCATGTCGACGAAACATGGCCAGACTTGGGCGCCGTCGAGATCGACGGGACCCGAGGCCTCGCGGGTCGCGGCGACGATTCTTGCGATACGGCCGTCGGCGATTTCGATATCGAGGCGGACAAGGCCCTCGGCATCGGGCAACGCGTCCACCGGCGGCGAATCGATCAGGCAAATCGGCGCCGCCGCTCAGCGGAGCGCGAATGAAGAATGGCTCGGCAAAGCGGGCGGCCAGCGCCACATCGCGGTCAATTCTCGCGTTTGACCGCGCTCTCGTGCCAGCGCCGCAGCGCCAGATACGACAGCGCGGTGAAGAACATGAAGATGACGATACCGGTCGCGGAAATCAGCACGAGTGCGGCGAACATGCGCGGTATGTTGAGCCGATACCCGGCTTCGAGGATGCGGAAGGCGAGGCCCGACCCCTGGCCGGCGGTCCCGGCGGCGAACTCCGCCACCACCGAACCGATCAAGGACAGGCCGCCTGCGATGCGCAGCCCACCGAGGAAATACGGCATCGCCGCCGGGATGCGCAGGTAGCGCAGCATCTGCCAACGCGTCGCCCCGTAAAGCTGGAACAGGTTCACCAGGTTGTGGTCGGCGCTGTTGAGGCCGAGGGTCGTGTTCGACAAGATGGGAAAGAAGGCGACGATCCATGCGCAAATCAGAAGCGCTATGTGCGTGTTGTCGACATAGATCAGGATCAACGGCGCGATGGCGATGATCGGCGTCACTTGCAGGATTACCGCGTAGGGAAAGAAGCTGATCTCGATC
>DATFES010000157.1:0-3744 GCA_035250945.1 Alphaproteobacteria bacterium
TCTTGAGCGAGGGGACCTTCGTTTCGTTGGCGTAACGCGCTTGCAGCCCGGCGACCAGCCGGCGGCCTTCGTCGCGCAGCAAGCGCAGCTCGTCGAGCGCGGCCGAGTAGCCGGCGGCGACGAATCCGCCGTCGCTCGCTGCGAGCGGCAGATCGCCGCCGAGCGCGCGACTGAATTTGCCGACCAGTTCGGAGTGCTCGCCGAGGTCTCGCACGGCTTGCGCCGCGCCATCGGGCGGCGGCGTCAGCCCATCGATTGCAAGCGCCGCGTTCAGCGCCGGGATCGCCCCGAGCGCGTCGCGTAGACTCGCGAGATCGCGCGGGCCGCCGCGCCCGAGCGACAGTCGCGACAGCGCGCGCTCGATATCGGGCAGGCCCTTGAGCCGCGCACGCAGCTCGGCGCGCCGGCGCGCGGAAGCCGGAATCTCGGTACCGGCGAAATAGCCGATCATGTCGTAACGCCGCTCGATCGCCGCCGGATCGGTGAGCGGCGCCGCCAGCCAGGCCGCCAGCAGGCGCGCGCCAGCACCCGTCTCGGTGCGGTCGATGGCGCCGAGGAGCGAGTCCTTGCGTGCGCCGGTCAAGCTCTCGGTAAGTTCGAGATTGCGCCGCGTCGGCGGGTCGATTTCGAGCGCGCCGTGCTCGCCGAGTCGCGCCGGCGGGGCCAGCCGCGGCAACCTGCCCTTCTGCGTCAGCTCGATGTAGTCGACCAGCGCGCCGCCGGCGGCGTGTTCGGCGCGGCTGAATTCGCCGAAGCCGTCGAGCGCCTTGACGCCGTAGAGCGCTTCGAGCCGCCGGCGGCCGTTGTCGCTGTCGAAGCGCGGGGCCGGCAGCGGGGTTAGCGACGGTTTGAATTCGGCAAGCGCGGCGGCGATACCATCGCGCGCCAAGAGCCGCTCGGACACCAGGAGTTCGCCAGGCGCGATGCGCGCCAAAGCTGGCGCAAGCCCAGCGACGCCGACGCCCTGCAGCCAGAAATCGCCGGTCGACATGTCGAGCCAGGCGAGGCCGAGCGCGCCCGCCGCCTCGGCCAGCGCCGCCAGATAGTTGTGCCGCCGCGCATCGAGCAGCGAATCCTCGGTCAGCGTGCCCGGCGTGATGACGCGCACCACGTCACGGCGCACCACCGCCTTGGCGCCGCGCTTCTTCGCGCTCGCCGGATCCTCGAGCTGCTCGCAAACCGCGACGCGGTGGCCCTGGCGGATCAGCCGGGCGATGTACGACTCGACCGCGTGCACCGGCACACCGCACATCGGCACGTCGGCCTCGCCGTGACGGCCGCGCCGGGTCAGCGTCAGATCGAGCGCCTTGGCGCCGGTCACGGCGTCCTCGAAGAACAGTTCGTAGAAATCGCCGAGATGGAAGAACAACAGGCATCCGGGATGGGCGCGCTTGGCCTCGAGGTACTGCGCCATCATCGGCGAGGCGGCGGCGACGGATTGTGCGGCGCTCGACCCTGATGCGGTCGCGGTGTCGTCCATTGTCTGCGGTGGCGTTTTCGTCGTGGAAACGGCGCGGGCGACCATAGCACCCGAACGCGCCGTCCGCGTAGCCGCTTTGACGGCCCTGGGCTCGCCGCCCTAACATGACCCGGCCTGCCGCGCCAGCACGTGGCGTCGCCGGTTCGCGCCCTCGGCGCGCATCGGCGGCGCGGAGTACAAGAATCTTGATCCGATTGGGAAGTTTCGAGCTTCGTGACCGCGCGGAGCGCGGTCAGCGCAACGCCAAAAGTCGGTTCTAGACCGGCGCCGGCGACGGAGAAACGTCAAGTCAAACAACCATAAGGCACTCAACCATGGCCAGCAACGTGACCGAGACCGAGGCGCTGTCGTTCCATTCGAACGGCAGAGCAGGCAAGCTCGAGATCAGCCCGACCAAGCCGCTGACCACCCAGCGCGACTTGACGCTCGCCTATTCGCCGGGCGTGGCATGGCCGTGCCTTCACATCGCCAAAACCCCGGCGCTGGCCTACGACTACACGGCCAAGGGCAATCTGGTGGCGGTGATCTCGAACGGCACGGCGGTGCTTGGCCTCGGCGACCTCGGCGCGCTCGGCGCCAAGCCGGTGATGGAGGGCAAGGTCTGCCTGTTCAAGCGCTTCGCCGACGTCGACGCCTTCGATCTCGAGATCGACACCAAGGACGTCGATGCCTTCGTCAACTGCGTGCGCTACCTCCACCCGACGTTCGGCGGCATCAATCTCGAGGACATCAAGGCGCCCGAGTGCTTCGTCATCGAGCAACGGCTGCGCGAGCTGTTGGACATCCCCGTCTTCCATGACGACCAGCATGGCACGGCGATCGTCACCGCTGCGGGCCTGATCAACGCCCTCGATCTGACCTCGCGCAAACTCAAGGACGTCAAGGCGGTTTTCAACGGGGCCGGCGCGGCGTCGATCGCCTGCGTCGAACTCCTGAAGGCGATGGGCCTGCCGCACGACCATGCGGTGCTGTGCGACACCAAGGGCGTGATCTATCAGGGCCGACCTGAATCGATGAATCAGTGGAAATCGGCGCACGCCGTCCAGACCAAGGCGCGCACGCTGGCCGAGGCGATGAAGGGGGCCGACGTGTTCATCGGGCTCTCGGCCAAGGATTCGGTGACCCCGGAGATGGTGAAGTCGATGGCCGGCAAGCCGATCATTTTCGCCATGGCCAATCCCGACCCGGAAATCACCCCCGAGGCCGCGCGCGCCGTCCGGCAAGACGCGATCATCGCCACCGGCCGCTCCGACTACCCCAACCAGGTGAACAACGTTCTCGGCTTCCCCTACATTTTCCGCGGCGCGCTCGACGTGCGCGCCTCGACGATCAACGATGCGATGAAGATCGCCGCGGCGCAGGCGCTGGCCAAACTGGCGCGCGAGGACGTTCCCGACGAGCTCGACGCCGCCTATGCCGGCCGCCGCCTCCGCTACGGGCCCGAGTATATATTGCCGGTGCCGTTCGATCCGCGGCTCATCTCGGTCATCCCGGCGGCAGTCGCCAAGGCGGCGGTCGATTCCGGCGTGGCGCGGCGGCCGATCGTCGACATGAAGGCGTATCGCCGTCAGCTCTCGACGCGACGCGATCCGACGGCGGCGAGCCTCGATCTCATCTTCGAGGCGGTGCGCAACAACCCGCGCCGCGTCGTCTTCGCCGAGGGCGAGGAGGAAAAAACCATCCGCGCCGCGCTGCTCTATCGCAGCTCGGGCTACGGCACGCCGGTGCTGATCGGCCGCAGCGAGCGCATCGTCGAGACGATGCGCGCCATCGGCATCGAAAAGACCGACGCGCTCGAAATCCATAACGCGCGGCTGTCGAAGGACAATCGCCGTTACGCCGAGTTCCTGTACGCCCGCTTGCAGCGGCAGGGGTACCTGCTGCGCGACTGCCAGCGGCTGGTCAACCAGGATCGCAATGTCTTCGGCGCGCTGATGGTCGCCTGCGGCGACGCCGACGCCATGGTCACCGGCGTCACCCGCAGCTACTACGTGGCGCTCGAGGATATTTGCCGCGTTGTCGATCCGCAGCCCGGTCGCCGCCTGATCGGATTGGCCATCATCGTCACCAAGGGCCGCACCGTTTTCCTCGCCGACACGACGTTTCACGAGTTGCCGACGCCGACCGAAATGGCCGATATCGCCATTCAGGCGGCTTCGCGCGCCCGCGAGATGGGTCACGAGCCGCGCGTGGCGCTGCTGTCGTTCTCGACCTTCGGCAACCCGCTCAAGGACAATATGCTGATGGTCCGCGAGGCGGTGGCC
>DATFES010000160.1:0-6659 GCA_035250945.1 Alphaproteobacteria bacterium
TTGCGCCGCATGGAGCGAGATCATGGCTGGATCCGAGCGCTGCTCGACGAGGCGGAGAACGAACGCATGCATCTGATGACGTTCATCCACATCGCGCGGCCGTCGCTGTTCGAGCGTTTCGTCATCCTGGCCGCCCAGGGCATGTTCTATAACTTGTTCTTCCTCGTCTATCTCCTGGCGCCCAAGACCGCACACCGCATCGTCGGCTATCTCGAGGAGGAAGCCGTCGTCAGCTACACGAACTATCTCGAACAGATCGATACCGGCCAGGTTGCGGATGTCGCAGCGCCGCCGATCGCCATCGAATACTGGAAACTGCCGCCAAGTGCGCGGCTCAGCGACGTCGTGCTCGCCGTGCGCGCCGACGAAGCGCACCATCGCGACGTCAATCACGGCTTCGCCAATGCGCTCGCTAACGGCCGGCGCGACGTCAACGCAAGCGAGATCGTTCGTTAGAGTATGATCCGCCAGGGTTGAATCGCCGGTCTTATCCGTCGCCCTTCGACAGGCACAGCGACTGGCCGAACGACGTTTCACGGAGAACGACCGGAACGTCACATCTCCGGCCGAGCCGGCGCTGACGCATCGGATCACGCCGCCTTGGTGTAGCTCCAGACCCAGGCCGGCGGCACGTTGAGCACGGCAAGGCCGCGCCGTTTGCCCTTCAGCCCCAGCTTCTTTTCCGGCACCGGCGAGACCAGCGAGTAGGTGTATTGCAACACGCGGCCATGCGGCGGCATGACGGCGAACCACGCCGCGAACATCTTGCGCTGCACTTCGATCGGCAATGTCACCATCGGAATGCCGGAAATGACGAAGGGAACTTTGCCGACCCATTTTGTCGGCAGCAGCTCGGGCAATTTGGTGGCGTCGCCCTGAATCACGTGGACCTGGGGAAACTGCCGTCGCAGGAAGCCGCAAAGATCGGGGTCGATTTCGACGACGAACAACCGCTCGGGAGGAATGCCCGCCTTGAGGAGCGCCTTGGTCACCGAACCGGTTCCGGCGCCGAGCTCGACCACGACCTCCTCGGTATCGAGGGCGACCTGTCGGGCGACGAGCTTGGCGAGCGCCGGCGAGGATGGAAGAACGGCGCCGACCTTGAGGGGATGCGCGATCCAGCGGCGAAAAAACAACAGCTCTTCGCCTTCAGGCGAGGTCCGAACGGCCGTACGGGGTTTCATGCTCTTGATTCCTATTCTTTTTTCGAGCGAATCGCTGTCGGGCGATATTGGCTAAGGAATATACATTCGTTCGCGCGGGCGGGACAACGAATCATCGTAGGGGATGGCTTGCAAAGCCCGCTTGGGCAGCGTAAGTCACCGCCGCCGGCCTCGGGCCGGCCGGCCTTCGGTGGCCGAAAGCAAGAACATGCGTGTTTTCTGCTAGACTACGATTTGTCTGCCGGAGTCCCGCTGGCAGGATCGGACAGCCAAGGAAAGGACGATGGGTTACAAAGTCGCGGTGATCGGCGCCACGGGGAACGTGGGCCGTGAGATGTTGCAGACCCTGGTCGACCGCAATTTCCCGGTCGACGAGGTGGTGGCGCTCGCATCGGAGCGCTCGGTCGGACGCGAGGTTTCGTTCGGCGAAGACGAAACGCTGAAGGTCCACGACCTCGCCAAGTTCGACTTCAAGGGCATCGACATCGCGCTGTCCTCCCCGGGCGCCAAGGTCTCGGCCCTGCACAGCCCGCGCGCCGCCAAGGCAGGCTGCGTGGTGATCGACAACACGTCTTGTTTCCGAATGGATCCCGACGTGCCGTTGGTCGTGCCCGAGGTCAACGCCGAGGCAATCGCCCAGTTCGTCAAACGCAACATCATCGCCAACCCCAATTGCTCCACCATCCAGATGGTGGTGGCGTTGAAGCCGCTGCATGAGTTGGCGCGGATCAAGCGCGTCGTCGTCTCGACCTATCAATCCGTGTCGGGCGCCGGGCGCGAGGCGATGGACGAGCTCTTCGAGCAGACCCGCGCCATCTATATGAACGCGCCGGTCGAGCGGAAGAAATTTCCCAAGCAGATCGCCTTCAACGTCATTCCGCACATCGACGCGTTCATGGAAGACGGGTTCACCAAGGAAGAATGGAAGATGCGGGTCGAAACCAAGAAGATCCTCGATCCCGACATCGACGTCGTCGCCCAATGCGTGCGCGTGCCGGTGTTCATCGGCCACGCCGAATCGGTCTTCGTCGAATTCGAGACGCCGGTCAGCGAGGCGAAGGCGCGCGCCGTGCTGCGCGGCGCGCCGGGCGTGGCGCTCGTCGACCACCGCGTCGAAGAGGGTTACGTGACGCCGGTCGAGGGCGCCGGCGAAGACAAGGTTTACGTCAGCCGCCTGCGTAAGGATCCGACGGTCGCCAACGGCTTGGTGTTCTGGTGCGTGTCTGACAACCTGCGCAAGGGAGCGGCGCTCAACGCGGTGCAAATCGCCGAAGAGCTGGTCAAGGCGCATATGCGCAAGGCGGCGTGATCGGCGGTTTCGGCGCGATGCGTCGATACGGCCGGGGAGGGGATCGATAGTGGATGTGACGCCTGGGGTTAGTCGGGGGCGGCGCGCGCTGGCGCGCCGCCCGCTGCTTGTAACGCTGTTTGGCGGGGTCGGCGCCGCGTTGGTGCTGTTCGGCCCGCTTGCTGCCGTGGCCGAGGACGCGGTGAGCGTACGCTTGGCCGCCGAGGCGTGGCGCTGCGAGGTTCCAGCCCATCTGCTCGAAAGCCCGTTCGCTCTGCCGCGCGTCGCCCACAGGCTGTCGCTCGCCGAGCCGCTGAAGATCGTGGCGATCGGCTCGTCGTCGACGGCGGGCGCCGGGGCCAGCTCGCCGTCGGCGACCTATCCCGCCCGCCTTCAGGCCGAACTTGCCCGGCTGTTTCCCGGTTCGCCGATCGCCGTCGTCAACAAGGGGGTCGGCGGCGAATCCGCCAAGCAGATGGTCGCCCGATTCCAGCGCGACGTCGTCCAACAGAATCCCGATCTCGTCATTTGGCAGACCGGCACCAACAGCGCGCTCAGGCGCGGCTCGTACGAGGAACTCGTCGACAATCTCGGCGCTGGCATCGCCATCGCCCGCCGGGCCAATATCGATATCGTGCTGATGGGTCCGCAGAAAGCGCCGGCGTTCGACGCGGTTCCGGGCCATGGCGCGCGGATCGAGCAGGTCGCCGCAATCGCCAAAACGAACGGCGCGCCTTTCTTCGATCGCTACGCGGCGATGCAGCATTGGCACGCCTCCGGCCAGATCGCGCTGGGCGCGGCGATCGATCGCGACGGTCTCCATATGACCGACCAGAGCTATTACTGCGTCGGCCGCCTGCTCGGGCGGATGATCGCCAATCTGGCGGCGGCGAAGCTCGCGGTCAGCCGCTAAAGTCGCGCCGATCGTCTCAGCGCGTGATCGACGCGGCGATCACATCGGCGAGAAGTTGGGCGATGCAGGCATACACCCGGTCGGCCAGCACGACCGCTTCCTTGCCCTGCTTTTCGGAAAAGTCGACATACTCGTCCTCGATCCATTCGCGCATCACCGCGTGGCGGGCGAACACATAAACATTGCGGATCAGCCCGGCCTGGCTCAACGCCTCGACGTAAGGGTCGAAATTGATCACCCGCGCGGTCGGGCGGGCATACTGCATATCCATCAAGATAACGTCGATGCCGCGCTGCGTCAGGCGATCGATGCCCTCGAGCAGCCCGCTCGCCAGCGATTCGGGGTCGATTCCGCGTACCGCCTCGCTCGTGCCCGCCTCCCAGATCACAAGGTCGGGCCGTTCGGCCTCGACATCCGTCGTCATGCGATCGACCATCTGACGGACCGATTGGCGCTGCAGCGCCTTGTTGAGGACCGAAACTTCGACTCCGGGCAAGCGTTGCGTCAGCTCATGCTGGAGTCCCGCCGGCCACGCGGCGGCGGCGCCGCTGCCGCCGGTTCCGACGGTACTCGACGAGCCGAGCGCGACGACGCGGAGCCGGCCAGCCTGTTTCACTCGTTTGGACGCGTGCGGCAAATACGCCTGATCGCCCTCGAGCCAGGCGGGCTTGTGACAGGAGTCGGCGAGGTCCTTGTCGGCGCGCGCCACGTTTCCCGTCGCTGCGATCGTCAGTGCGGCCAGCGCAAGGACGAGGGTCGCCCATCGCGGCACAATTCTTCGACGCGGCATCATTTTCCCCCTTGGCCAAGTTGCCCCGGCGCCGAAGCGCCGGTGCCTCCGGTCCGGCGCGCTGCGGGTCGCGTCTTGGACCAGTCGAGGATACGCGCCAGCAGGTACATCATGACGACGCCGGCGACGGTTACGAAAAGTTGCATTGCGAAGGAATGGTTGACCTCGGTCAGCGTCACGTGCGCGGCGTAGGACAAGAAGATCCCGAGGCAAAAGACCGCGAGCGATTGCTGGCCGCAGACGATGACCGGGTTCAACCAGCGCCACGCCAGGACGGGCGAGTCGCGCCGAACCAACGTCGCGACGACGTGGGCGAGGGCGAGGAAATTGACCAGGCGAAGCGGACCGAGATTGGTCTTGTCGCCGATCGCGATCGTGAAGGCGACGATATCCGCGGGCGAACGATCGAGGAGGTAGAGAATCGTCAACGGCACGCGGACGGCGACGCACAGCGCCAAGATCACGCACGAGGCGACGAACACGTCGCGGCGGGCGAGAAAGGCGATGCCGCCGTCGAGCGAGGCGCGGCCGATGACCGCGCCGAGCAGGAACAGGAACTGCCAGGCCAGCGGGTTGAAGAACCAGACGCCGGCGGGATAGGTCGAAGGATTGAACCGGAAAATGTGCGTCGCCAGATAGATCGCGCCCGAGACGATCAACACGACACGCGGCCGGCGCGCGATGAGCGGCAACAGCACGGCCAACGTCGCCAGCAAGACGATGTACAGCGGCAGGATGTTCATGAACGCCGGTTGGAACGACAGGCTGAGCGCGCGGATCACCGCGATATGGGGCTCGGCAAGAAACGCTATGACCCCCATTTCCTCGGCGAACATCGGGTTGTTGGTGCGCTCGGCGGTCCACGACACCTGCGCGGTGAAGATGATGAACACGAAGATGTGCGCGACGTAGAGCGACCAGCAGCGGCGCAATACCTGGACGCTGGCGAAGAGCATGCCGTGCTTGCGTTCGAGCCCGCCGAAAACCACCGCCGCGGTGTAGCCCGAGATGAAGACGAACACTTCAGCCGCGTCGGAAAACACGATGTTGGTCAGCGTCGTGTAAGCCAGCAGGTTGTCCGGGATGTGGTCGACGAAGATGAAGATCAGCGCCAGGCCGCGAAAGAAATCGAGACGGATGTCGCGACCCTGGCCGCTCATCGCCCGTCGCGTCCGTTCACAATCGGAGCGTCGAAAGATCCCACAACACTGCTCCAGCGAAGGCCAGGATCAGCACTCCGGCGGCCCGGTTCGCCCAACGCAACCCGTGCTCGTTGAAGCGGCCGTGGAACATTCCGACCAGCCCGGTGAGCAGGAGCCACCATGCGAGCGATCCCAGGAAGACGCCGAGGATCAGCAGGCCGTCGTCGAACGTAACGCCGTCGCCGCTGTCGATGCCGAGCGTGGCAAAAATGAACAGGAACGACAAGATCGTGATCGGATTGGTGAGGGTAAGGAACAACGTCGACGTGAAATCGCCCAGCAGGCTGGTCGGATCCTTGCCGGCGGCGACGCGCGGGGGGCCGGCCAGCAACGTGCGCACGCCGAGCACGACCAGCAGGATGGCGCCGACGAGGCCGATCCAGAACCGTTCGTGGAGCAGCAGGCTGGTGACGAATGCGAGGCCGAAGGCGGCCATGGCGCCGTAGAACGTGTCGGCGACGGCGGCGCCTAGTCCCGATACGACGCCGGCGATCCGGCCATGAACGAGCGTACGCCGCACGCACAACACATTGATCGGGCCGACCGGGGCGGCGATCAGAAATCCGACCAGCATCCCTTTGAATAGGATCAAGCCCTGCATACCGCCGTATCGTCCCCAACAGCTTGTCAAACCGGCACTTTTACCGTGAAGCGCTGGATTCGACCAAGCGGCATATCGACGCCTCAGGCGATGGCTTCGAGCGGAAACAGGCGGGTCGGGACAACGAGCTCGTCCTGCGCCTCGGCAAGCAGCAGATCGGTGTCGCCGCCGAGCGCGCTGCGCGCAATGACGTCGTGCACGCCGGCGACGGCGCGTTGAGCCGCTGCGCCAAGATCGGGCCGGCGCAGATACCAGCCTAAGAACAAAGCCGAGAAGACATCCCCGGCGCCATACGCCGGGTGATCGATCCGCGGCGTCGTCAATTGCCAAGCCATGTCGTGGCCGACCGCGAAGATGGTGAGGCAATCGGGCGCCATATCGGCGAGGCGCAGCCCGGTCGCAACCACGATCCGGCGCGAGCGATCGAGTCCGCTTGCGTGAAGCGCGCGCGCCGCATAAAGCGCCTCGGCGCGCGTATCGACATTTCGTCCGGTAAGATAAGCAAGCTCGAACTGGTTTGGCGTCAGAATATCGGCCGCCGGCGCCGCCACGTCGCGGATGAACTCAGGGATGCCCTCGCGCACGAAGATCCGCCCGCGATCGCCGATCACCGGGTCGAGCAACCAAGTCGCCTGACGGTTGGCGTCGCGTACCTGCCGTACCGCGTCCAAAACCACCACCCCCTGGTCGGCGGCGCCCAGA
>DATFES010000163.1:0-5878 GCA_035250945.1 Alphaproteobacteria bacterium
CGACCGGCCGGTATAATCGCAATCCGATGAGCGAGCGCAATGCCGTCTTGTTCGCCAACGAGGCGTTCTATGCCGCCTTCGCCGAGCGCGACGTGGCGGCGATGGACGAGTTATGGTCGCGAGACGCGCCGGTCGCCTGCATCCATCCAGGCTGGCCTGCCCTTACCGATCGCCTGCAGGTGATGCAAAGCTGGGTCAGGATTCTCGCCAGCGAACGCGCGCCCAAGGTCGCTTGCCGCCGGCCCGAAGCCTTCGTCTACGGCGACGTCGCATTCGTCATCTGCTACGAGGAGGTCGACGGCAGCGCGCTGGTCGCCACGAATGTATTTCGCCGCGAAGGCCAGCGCTGGCGGATCGTGCATCACCAGGCCGGTCCGACGCCGGCGATGCCCGGCGAGGAAGACGAAGAGCCCGAATCGCCGTCGCGTCCAAACTGACAGTCACCGCCACAATGCGTGGACGGCGAGCGAAGCCCAGCCGAGCAGAAATCCGGCGCCGCCGATCGGCGTGACGGCGCCCAACCAGCGCGGCGCGCCAAGCGCCATCGTTGCCAGCGAGCCCGAGAAAACGACGATGCCGAAGGCGAACGACCACGCAGCCAAGCGCAGCGTTGCCGCCGGCGCGCCGCCAGCGGCGATCTCGCCCAGAGCCGCGACGCCCAGCAACGCCAGCGCGTGCCACATGGCATAGCGCGTCGCCGTGTCGAGCCAGGCGAGCTGCTCGGCGCTGGCGCGCTCCTTGAGACCGTGCGCGCCGAACGCGCCGAGCGCCACGGCGATCAAGCCAAACAGGGCGGCGACGGCGATCCATGTTCGCATGATCAAGTTCCCGGCGATTTGCGCCAAGAGTGACCGTGGGCTCGGCGGCTTGTCAAACCGCGCGCCGCCCTCTATCAGCGGGGGCGGAGGAATTAGAGGAGGGGGGCCGCGATGGATCTTGGACTTTCGGGCAAGGTGGCGATCGTCACCGGGGCGAGCCGCGGCATCGGGCGCGCGGTGGCGCTCGAGCTGGCGCGCGAGGGCTGCTCGGTCATGCTCGCCGCCCGCTCGGCCGAGGGGCTGGCCGAGGTCGCGCAGTCGATCCGTCTCATCCAGGGTCGCGCCGCCGTCCACGCCGGCGATCTGCGCGACGGCGACACGGTGGTCAAGCTTGTCGCCGCCACGCTGACGCAGTTCGACCGCATCGACATCGTCGCCAACAATGCCGGGGCCACCAAGCGCGGCGATTTCTTTCAATTGACCGACGCCGATTTTCACGATGGCTTCGCGCTCAAGTTCCATGGCTACGTGCGGCTGGCCCGCGCCGCGTGGCCGCATCTGAAACATTCGAAGGGCGCCATCGTCAACATCATCGGCGCCGGCGGCCGCACGGCGTCGGCCGACTTCACCATTGGTGGCTCGGTCAACGCCGCGCTCTACAACTTCACCAAGGCGATGGCCCAGATCGGCATCAAGGACGGCGTGCGCGTCAACGCCATCAATCCCGGTTCGATCGAGACCGATCGCTTGGTCGCCCGGCTCAGATCGCTCGCTGAGGAGGAGAAGATCAGCGAGGGCGAGGCCGCCCGCCGCAACCTCAAGGCGCTCGGCGTGGCGCGTTTCGGCAAACCCGAGGAAATCGGCAAGCTGGTGTGCTTTCTCGCCGGCCAGCCGGCCAACTACATCCAGGGCGCGTTGGTCGACATGGACGGCGGCGTAACGCGCGGCATTTGAGTCCGGCGCGCCGGCCGAGCGCCGCCGCATGATCGTTACCGGGTCGATCATCGCCGGGCTGGTCTTCGTTACGTCGTTCGTCTCCGGCGTGTTCGGCGTCGCCGGCGGCCTGATCTTGATGGGTGGGCTGGTCTATCTCCTGCCGGTGACGCAGGCGATGCTGGTTCACGGCTTGGCGCAGTTCGTCTCGAATGCGGCGCGGGTGCTGTTCTGGCGGCGTTACGTCGCCTGGGACGTTCTGGCGCGGTTCGTCGCGGCGAGCCTGGCGTGCCTGCTGGTGTTCATGTTCATTCGCTTCGTTCCCTCGCGCGCCGCGGTCTTGTTCATGCTCGGCGCTTCGACCGTCGGCCTGTTTTTGATTCCGCAGCGCTTCGCGCCGAAGATCACGCAGCCGGCGGTGGCCTATGGCTGCGGCGTCGTCGGCACCGCGTTGCTGCTGACCTCGGGCGTCTCGGGTCCGTTTCTCGACCAATTCTTCGTCCGCGCCGAACTCGACCGGCGCGCCACCGTCGCCACCAAGGCGGCGATGCAGGCGATCGCCCACCTGCTCAAGATCGGCTATTTCGGCGCGTTGGCGACGCTCGAGTTCGACGCCGGCTGGCAGGCGTTGTCGATTGTCGTGCCGCTGGTCTCGATCGCCGGTTCGACGCTCGCCACGCAGGTCCTCGCCCGCATGACCGATCGCCAGTTCTACTGGTGGACGCGCCGCATCGTCTTCGCCCTCGGCGTCTACTACCTGCTGGATTCGGCGCGCATCGCATTCGCCGGCTGATCGCCGCTCAGTACGTCACCACGGTGCGGATCGATTCGCCGCGGCGCATCAGATCGAATCCTTCGTTGATCCGGTCCAGCGGAACGACCTGCGTGATCAGATCGTCGATGTTGATCTTCTTGTCCATGTACCAGTCGACGATGCGCGGCACGTCGCTGCGCCCGCGCGCGCCGCCGAAGGCGGTTCCCTTCCACACCCGGCCGGTGACGAGCTGAAACGGCCGGGTCGCGATCTCCTGGCCGGCGCCGGCGACGCCGATGATCACCGACACGCCCCAGCCGCGATGGCAGCATTCCAGCGCCTGGCGCATCAGTTGCACGTTGCCGACGCACTCGAAGCTGAAATCGGCGCCGCCGCCGGTGAGCTCGGTCAAATGCTGGACGAGGTCGCCCTTGACCGCTTTCGGATCGACGAAATGCGTCAGGCCGAACTTTCGCGCCAGCGCCTCGCGCGCCGGGTTGACGTCGACGCCGACGATCATCGAAGCGCCGACCATGCGCGCGCCCTGCACGACGTTGAGCCCGATGCCGCCGAGCCCGAACACGACGACGTTCGCCCCGGCTTCGACGCGCGCCGTGTTGACGACCGCGCCGATGCCGGTGGTGACGCCGCAGCCGATATAGCAGACCTTGTCGAACGGCGCGTCCTTGCGAATCTTGGCCAGCGCGATCTCGGGCAGCACCGTGTAATTGGCGAAGGTCGAGCAGCCCATGTAGTGATGCAGCATCTTTCCGCCGAGCGCGAAACGACTGGTGCCGTCGGGCATCACGCCCTTTCCTTGCGTGGCGCGGATGGCGATGCACAGATTCGTTTTGCGGCTGAGGCACGCCTTGCACTGCCGGCATTCGGGAATGTAGAGCGGGATGACGTGATCGCCCGGCGCCAGCGTCGTCACGCCGGGGCCGCATTCGACGACCACGCCGGCGCCCTCGTGGCCGAGAATCGCCGGAAAGAGCCCCTCCGGATCGGCGCCCGAGAGCGTGAACTCGTCGGTGTGGCAGACGCCGGTCGCCTTGATCTCGACCAGCACTTCGCCCGATTTCGGGCCGGCAAGCTCGACCTCCTCGATCGCGAGCGGAGCGCCCGCGCGATGCGCGACAGCGGCACGTACCTTCATCGATGCCCGACCTCCGTTTCGTTCATGATCATGACGCGCCGCCAGCATGGCGAAGCGCTGCGCCAGGTTCAACCCGATCGCGGCAGGCTCATTCCTTGACGAGCCGGAAGCCGATCAGGATGTGTTTCAGAGTTTGCGGCCGCGAATGGCGAGCCGCCGGCCGACACACGCCGCAGCCCTTGTCGTCCCACGAGCCGCCCTTGACGACGAAGCGGTCGCCGCCATCGGCGGTCGCCGTCCACTCGAACACTTGGCCCGCGGCGTCGAGCACGCCGTAGGGGCTGGCGCCCAATGGAAACCGGCCGACCGGCATGGTGTCGAATGGCCCCGCATCGTGACTGTTGAGGCGGCGCGCATCGAACCGATCGCCCCATGGGAAGTAGCGGCCGTCGCTGCCGCGCGCCGCCTTCTCCCATTCCTCTTCTTCCGGCAGCCGCCAGACATCGCGAGTCTCGCTGGTCAGCCATTCGGCGTAGCCCCGCGCGTCGGCGTGGCTGACGAGGACCACTGGGTGATCGTCGCGACCTTCGGGCGGCTGGCCATCGCGCCAGGCATGGCGGCGGGTGCGCTCATAGGGGTGGATCAGACGGTAGCTGCGCCACGTCGCCTCGTCGACGTCGGGCGCCGCCCGCCCGGACGCGGCGATGAAGGCGGCGTATTGCCGATTGGTGATCGGCGTCCGGGCGATCCGGTATGCGTCGGTCACCGCGCCCATCCGCGGTTTTTCATTGTCGTACCAGCCTTGGGTGCGGGTGATCGGTTCGCCATAGGCGGCCTGGTCGAGCCGGTAGGCGTAATCGCGCTCGACGGCGTCCGAGCCGGCAATGAAAGGCCCGGCCGGAATGGCGACAAGCACGGGCAGCGGCGCGTCCTGGGCGTTCCCGGCGCGGCCGAGTATCGCCAACGCCGTTCCGCCGAGCGTGATCAGCGCCGTTCGGCGCGACACATCGGCCGCTCTCCTGGTCGGTAAGTGATTCATCAACCGGCATTTTCGCTCGAATTCGTCGCCGGCGACAGTCACGACTCGGTGCGTCGCGGCGCGCCACAGGCGGCCTGGCGCGGCCGATTATCCCTTGCCGGCGGCCCGCCGCGACCTTACCTTCGCCCGCGCTCGCCATCGCCACCGGCGCCGCAGTAGCTCAGGGGTAGAGCAGCGCATTCGTAATGCGCGGGTCGGGGGTTCAATTCCCTCCTGCGGCACCATTTTCGGCGCGGCGGCCCCACGATCTTCGTCGGCTTGAACGATCGCTCGCGAATATGCGGCGCGAAGCGCGTCGCGCCGCAAGGAGCAGCCTTGCTCAAATCGCGCTGTCGCGCGGCCGGCGCGCCGTGCCACAGTCGGGACGGGTGACGACCGGCGCGGTGTCCTCGGGGGGAAATGGCGATCGAGAGTCCGACATCGGCGCCGCGATCGACGGCCGAGAGCGTGCTTGCCGGCGTGGTCATGATGATCTGCGCGGCGGCGCTGTTCTCGGTGATGAACGCGCTGGTCAAGCTGCTCAGCGCCGAGTACAGCACCGTCCAGATCATCTGGGCGCGCACGCTGAGCCATCTGATCTTCGTCTTGCTGCTATTCGCGCCGCGTCGACGCCTGCGTCTCTTGCGCTCGGAGCGGTTGTCCGACCAGATCGCCCGATCGTTCCTCCTGCTGTTCTCGACCTGCTGTTTCTTCACCGGCGTCAAATACCTGCCGTTGGCGCAGGCGGCGTCGATCACTTTCGCGGCGCCCTTCTTCGTCGTGGCGCTTGCGGCGATGGTGCTGGGCGAACGTCCGGGACCGGCGAGCTGGATCGCGATTGCGCTGGGTTTCCTCGGCGTGTTGATCATCATCCGGCCGGGCGGCGGCGTGTTCCACTGGGCGTCGCTGCTGTTCCTCGCCAGCGCGTTCTTTTATGCGATCTATCAGCTTCTGACGCGCCGCGTCGCGCGCTTCGATGCGCCGGAAACGTCGGTGGTCTATAGCGCGCTGGTCGGCACGCTGGTGATGAGCCTGCTGGTTCCCTTTTTCTGGACTGCGCCGCCCGCGCTGGCGAGCGGCCTGCTGTTATTCGGCCTTGGGATCTTCGGCGGGCTCGGCCATTACTGCGTGGCGCGCGCGCTCGACTTCGCGCCGGCGTCGATCGTCTCGCCGTTCCACTACCTGCAGCTCATCGGCGCGACGGCGATGGGGTTCATCATGTTCGCCGAAGTGCCCGATCGATGGACGATCGCCGGAGCGGCGGTCATCATCGCCTCGGGCCTCTCGATCCTGTGGGAGGAATCCAAGCGCGCTCCTCG
>DATFES010000168.1:0-4590 GCA_035250945.1 Alphaproteobacteria bacterium
GAGCCAGCGCATCAACGTGCGGTCGCGCCCGGTCACCTGCATGCGATAGATGCCGAGGTTGTAGTTGTCCTCGCGCCGTCCGCTCGGGCCTCTGGTGACGACCAGCGGCCAGGTGATGAGCGGCGCCGGCTCGCCCGGCCAGCACACCTGCACCGGCAGGCGCGCGAGGTCGATGTCGGCGCCCTGCCACACCACCTCCTGGCACGCCGCGCCCGACACCGTCTTCGGCTTCATCGTCATCAAGGTCTTGGCGAGCGGCCACAGATCGAGCGCCTCGCGCCAGCCGCCCGGCGGCTCGGGTTGGCGCAGGAAGGCGAGGGTCTCGCCGATCGCCCGCAGCTCGTTTGGGTTCCGGTCCATGCCCCAGGCGACACGCTCGACGGTGCCGAACAGATTGACCAGCACCGGCATGTCGAAACGGTTTCCGTCCGCGCCGACGACGTTCTCGAACAGCGCCGCCGGCCCCTGCTCGGCGAGCAGCCGGGTCTGGATCTCGGTCATCTCCAGCACCGGCGACACCGGTTCGCGCACGCGCACCAGGCGCCGCTCGGCCTCGAGCCGGGCGATGAAGTCGCGAAGCGAGGAATAGGGCATGGCGGCGGCGATATTAGGTTAGCGGTGCGTGGCGAGCCAGATGCCCGGAAGGATCAAAGCGGCGCCGATGAGATGATAGGCCGCTATCGGCTCGTCGAGCAGCGCCCAGGCGAGGACGGCGCTGTAGAGCGGATTGAGATAAAGAATCACTCCGGCGCGACCGGCGCCGAGCGAGCGCTGGACCAGCGCGTAGACCTGATACGAACCGTACGACGACACGACCGCGAGAAGCCCCAGCCAGCCGATGGTGCGCCATTCGAGCGGCGGCGTGTGGCCGGTGATCGACGCCTCGCCGACGACGAATGGCAGCATGACGATCAGCGCGCCGAGGATCATGCCGCCCAATCGCTCGTTCAACCCTAGCGCCGAAGGGCGATGCAGCAGCAGGATCGAATAGAACGCCCAGCCGATCGCGGCGCCGAAGATCCAGAAATCGCCGACGGTGAAGGCGAGTCCCGCAAGCGCGTCAAGATCGGCCCGCACGGCGACGGCCACGACGCCGACGATCGCCAGCGCCACGCCGGCGAGCTGACGGCGCGACATCGTTTCGTCGTAAAGCAGCCGGCCAAGCACGATGATGAACACCGGCGAGGTCGCATAGATGATGCCAATATTGGCGCCGCTCGTCGTATGCGCCCCGAAATAGACGAAGGCGCCGCACACGCCCATGCCGAGCGCGCCGAGCGCGGTCAGATCGCGCCATTCGGCGGCGACCCGACGGCGCGCGCGCCAGAGGCTGGGTCCCGTCACCGCGGCGACGATGAGAAACGTCGCCGCCCAGCGCCAGAACGCCAACGCGATCGGCGGCATGTAGTCGGCCGTCGCGCGGGCGACGACCATGTTGGAGGAGAACAGCGCCGGCGACAGCAACATCAGCGCATAGGCCGTGCGCGCCGACGGCGTGTAGAAATCGCGCGCGCCTGCGGGCGGAAGTGAGCCGAGAGCGTCGCGCGACTGGTCTTGCATCGGCCGTTGGTCGGGAGGCGAAAGCGGCGGCGATCTTAGCAGCCCGCGCGGGCGCCGCTATCGCTTAATCGAGAGGCGACGACTCGCTCAGAGCCATCCCAGCCGGCGCAGCACCCAAAGCTCGAGGGGAAAAATGACGACGACGAAAAAGCACAATACCACGAACGCCCACGGGTCATCGGTCCCCGGGATGCCGCCGATATTGGCGCCGAGCATCCCGGCGAGCAGGCTTGGCGGCAGCAGAAGCGCGGCGATGGCCGTCAGCCGGTGCGAATTGGAGGCGATGCGCTCGCTCATTTCGGCGGTCAACTCCTCCTGCAGGAGCGTCGTCCGGTCGCGGATCGAGTCGAGGCTCTCGACATGCCGCAACACCTTGTCGGTCACTTCGCGAATCTGAATCCTGTCCCGCTCGGAAAACCAGCTTGTCGAGGCGGCCTGCAGCCGGAACAGCGCCTCGCGCTGCGGCGCGAGGTAGCGACGCAGCGAAACGGCGCTGCGGCGGATCCGATTGAGCGTCGTCCGCGTGTCGCCGGCGTGCTGCTTCGTCAGCCGTCCTTCGTCGAGGGCGTCGACCTGATCCTCCAGTTCCTCGATCAGCGGCTCGACGTACTTCACCACCTTCTCGGCGATGAGCGCGAAGAGCTGGCCTGCGGTGAGCACGCCATGGCCTTCGGTGAGCGTCTCGCGGATGTCGCGCAGCGCCATCAGATAGTGGTCCTTGTCGCGCAGGCTGATGACCCGATCGGCGTCGCCCCAGACATGCAGCGGCACGAGGTCGATCGGATCCTCGCCCTGCCGGCGGTTGACGCCGCGCAGGACGACGAGCAAGCCATCCTCGACCGTTTCGACGCGCGGCCGGGACTCCTCGGCCAGCAGCGATTCGACGATCAGCGCGTCGATGCCGCTCCGCTCGCGCATCCATGCCTGCGCCCGCGGATCGTCGCGCTCGACATGGATCCACAGCACGCCGGCGCCGGGCTGCCACGCCTCGACGTCGCTCCAGCCGAGGTCGCGGCACCCGCCGCGGCCGTCGAGCACGCAGGCAAAGCGCAATCCGGGATGGGCGCCGTATTGCAGCGGTGTCGCTTCCGGCATCGGTTCCCCGCCGATGTGCCAAGGCGCGCATTCTAGCGCCGCCCGCCTTGGCGCAGGCTATCATTATCGGCATGAGGCCGTTTCCGCGCGACTTCGCCGCGATCTTGACGCCCAAGGGCCGCCGCGTGCTCGACGGACGGGCGGCGGCGTATTGCGGCGCGCTTGCCGCCCCGGAGCGCAATTTTCTCCTGCTCGACGGAGCGATCGATCGCGCATGGGCGGCGCGGGCCCACGATGCGCTGGCGCGCTCGTTATTGCGGCATATGGCGTTGCTCGCCGAACCGGTCCCGCCCGAGTCGATCACGTTTCAGACGCGCAACCACCAGGAGCGGCTGCGCAAAACCGCGCGGGTGCGGACCGCCTATCTGGTCCGCCGCGACAGCCGGGCGTGGGCGGCGGCCGAGGGGCTCGGCCTCATCGCAATGATGGGGTCGCCGGCATATCGCCGATTTGCCGAGATACTGGCCGGCCGCAAGCTGGCGCGCCGCTTCGGGCGGCAGGTGTTGGCCTATGGGCCGGGCGATTACGCCGGCCCGCACACCGACCACCATCCCGAGGACGCGCGGGCGCGCGATGGCTATGTCGATGTCCATATCACGCTGGGCGCCCCGGACGTGGCGCACCAGTATCTGGTCTATGCGCGCGACGGCCATTTCAGCGAGATCGTGAACGTCAACCGGCCGGGCGCGATCGCCGCGTATCGTCTGCCGTTCTGGCACTATACGACGCCGCTCGAAGCGAAGCCCGGCCGCGAGGCGACAGCGCGACGGTTCGTCATTCTCGGGACGTTTCTTTACGAATGAATCATCTATTGCCGGTAATAATTTTGTCGAATTGTTAACGATCGCGCCGATTCCGGCGACGATCCGGCGCTTTTTGGAAGATCGGTCATGAGACCGAACGGCACGCTCAACCCTCGCCGGCTGTTGGTCTACTCCCTGTGGATCATCGGTTTTGCAGCCCTTGCGGCCGGGGCGGCGGCGATCGCGTTCAATGCGCTGCTGCCGGGACTGACCGGTTTCGGCGAGGCGTGGAACTTCATCGTCATCGGCGCGTGCCTGGCGTTGTACGGGCTATTCGTTCTTCGCGTCGCCCGCGCCAACCCGGTCGACGAATCGCAAGTGCGGGCGACGATTATCTTCAACGCACTATGCCTGATCCCATACGCATCGCTGGTCGTCCTGCTATGGTCAACGCTGACGCCGCTCGGAATGGCGCTGTTGTTGATCGGCGCCGTGTATCTCCTCGACGGCGTCATGTTCCTGTGGCTGGGCCTGCATCTCAGCCGTGATGCGGAAAGCGCGCGGACGGGAGCCGGCCAGCCGGCGAGGCGATGAGACGCGCATGCAGAGCCGAGTGATAAGATATTCGGCTTGCCCCGCGCTGGCGCGATGATCTCCACCCGCGATCTGACGAGGCTTCCCGACCTACGCTCCTTTTGCCGGCCGACCCGCGCGTTGGCGTTGCTCGACGCAATCATGTCGCCGGACTGGGAATACCGCTACTACTCGTTCAACGCGCATTGGGCCGAAGGCGAGATGATGGCCTCGATGCGAAACGGTTCCGGAGACCATTGGTTCGCCCTGCTATGTCCGGCCGGCGTGGCCCTTCACGGACTTGCTCACGAGGCGGCGAGTGGCCGACATGGTGCGGCTCAGCGGGATTTGGCGCGGGCTTCGATACCTGTGCGAATGCCGCCTCGCCGACCAGCGGGGCTCCTCGTCACGGCCTAATCGGCGGCGAGCGCGGTCCGCTCGGGGTCGGCGGGCGCCGGGGCCTCGTCCCTGTAAGGGCCGAAGCGCGGGAACTCGCCGAGCACGGCTGGCCTGATCGCGTGCGTACGCGGCTCGACGGCGAGCAGCTTGCCGTCGCGATCGAGAAGCGGAATGCGCCTTCCCGTGCGCGTGAACACCCGTCGCATCGTCGCCGAATAGT
>DATFES010000320.1:0-3926 GCA_035250945.1 Alphaproteobacteria bacterium
CGACTATTGCCGCTATATCGACAAGCCGCCGGTACTGACCATCGACCTCATGACTTTCGCGTTGCGCAATCTCTCGGTCAACGATACCGACCGGCCGCCGCCGCCCGCCGCGTTGCCCGAATAGTCGCCCCGGCCGTCGCCTAATCGCGACGACGCATTCTCGCCACGGCATCTTCGCCTAGCGGGCGGTGATCCTTGGCGCGCAGGCTCTCGACCCATTCGCGGGCGAAGTCGCGCTGCAGTCGAATGTTGACCGCTGCGGTCAGCGACATCGCGATGAGCGCGCCGAGGCTGGCGAGCGCCATATCCTTCTGGGCGTCCCATTGATCGCCCTGCGTGCCGAGGTACGCGACTCCGAGGTCGCCGCCGAAGAACTCCGCCGCGCCCCACTCGAATAGCTCGAATACCATCGACGTCGACATCGTCAGGTCGAGCGGCAAGAAATAGCCCCAGAAGCCGCGTACGCTGGCGACGCGCAAGAACAGCTCGCGCACCGGATAAGCCAGCAGCAAGCCGTAAAGAAAATGGACCAGCCGGTCGAAGTGATTGCGGCGCCAGCCGAGCAGGTCGTTGAGCGACACACCGAACAGCGCTTGCGTCCATGCGTCGTATGGCACTTCGGAATAGGTGTAGTGCGCGCCGACCTCGTGCAGGCACAAATAGACGAAGATCAGCGTGTAGGACACCCGCGAAAACGTAAAGCCGCGGAATACGAACGCCATTGCGGCGACGAAGACGACGACAAGCGCGTTCTCGAGCGCCCAATCGGCGCGATCGTGCGGATCGATCGCGAGTGCTGCAAAGACGGCGAGAAACGCCGCGCCGAGGATCGCCCGATATCGGCGATGGGAGACGAAATTCACCGCGCCATCCTCCGGATCCGGCCGCCTCGGCGATCTTGGCCCGGCGGGGCGTCGGGCGCTAGACTAAGGCCTTACGAGGCCCCGGGGAGAGCCGCCCATGGGCGCGAAACGCCGAAAACCCAACCCGATCCGCGACCGTCAGTTCCTCGTATGGCTGACCTTCACCGCGCTGCTATTCTTGCTGTTCGTCTGGTGGATCGGACGCTCGTAGCGCCCCATTGTCAGATAAGTAGTTGATATGAAAGACTTAAGTAGGAATTAACGATTGCTCGCGTAAACTTGCGCCCTGAACTGGGGCAACTTCGCGAGTACAAGTGCCATGTCCACTTCCACGTTCCGCGGCATGCTCCGCGGCCTGGGCGTCTTCGCCGTCGCGGCAGCGCTCGGCGCGTGCGACGGCGGCCCGAACAATCAGGCAAGGCTCGACTGCGAGCAGGCCTCCTACATCGTCCTCGAAGGCGCCCGCTGCATGATGAAGGGCGGCGATCTGCGGGGCGACGCCAAGCTGGCCAGCGCGCCGATCGGCCAAAGCGCGTCCGATCCGACCTACTGCAACCGCCGTATCGACGATTTCCGCGATTGGGGTCTAGGGCGCTACGACGCCGAAGAAATCCTGCGCACCAGCCTCGACACGTACTTCAGAAAGTACAAGGACCGCGGGTTCTGCGAGGAACTCAAGGTCAAGCAGGCGTTCGGATTCAGCATCCGCTGACCGGCTCCGCTCCGGTCACTCGAACCGGATCCCGGCGGCGAGGCCGATTGTCGGCGCAAGATCGCCCGCCTTCGATTTCGGCCCGTCGCCGAATTTGACCCGCAGCAGCTTCATGCGCCCGTCGGCGCAGGCGACGCTAATCGCCTCGCCGTCGACGGCCACCACTTGGCCCATGCGCCCGCCGATCCCCGCTGGCTGACGCGCCGGCGACGGGCGCGCGTCGTAGACGCGGAGAATTTCGCCCCTGTGCATCGTCCATGCGCCAGGCTGGGGATTGCAGCCGCGAATGAGGTCGTAGGTCTGTCGCAGCGGCTTGCTCCAATCGATGCGCGCGTTGTCGTGAGTGCACCAGCCCTCGTACGTCGCGGCGCTCTCATCTTGCTTGAGCCGCGGAGCCTTCCCGGCTCCGATCAGTTCGATGGCCTCCAGCATCCCCGCGACGCCCATCGGAAACAGGCGGTCGAAATAGACGCTGCCCAACGTGTCGTCGGGGCCGATCGGCGTCGTCTTTTGCAGCAAGATGTCGCCGGTATCGAGCCCGTCGTCAGGCCAAAAGATCGACAGTCCGGTCTCGCGCTCGCCCATGATGATCGGCCAGTTGATCGAACTCGGCCCGCGATGGCGCGGCAGAAGCGAGGGATGAAATTGAATGCTTCCGCGCGTCGGGATGTCGAGAAAGGCCGAAGGGACATATAAGGTCACGTACGCCATCGCCTGCAGATCGGGCGCAAGCGCGCGGAACTCGTCGATCACCGCCGGGTCGCGGAACGAGGTCGGCTGCCGGACGGGCAGGCCGGCGGCGAGCGCGGCCGCCTTGAGCGGATCGGCATTTTCGCCCGCACGATCAGGCGCAACATAAACCGCGACGACCTGTTCGCCGCGCTTCAGCAGCGCTTCGAGCACGGCTTTGCCGAAAGCCTGTTGTCCGTGGACGACGATGCGCATGCCCCCTCGCCAATCCGCCGAGTGTGCATTTACGGCGCCAAAGGCTGCCAGCATCGGCGCGTCGCGGCAAGCGGATCGCGATCGCTAAAAGGGAGGAAAACCGTCCGGCGCGGCGGCGCGCTGTCAGCTCTTGGCGCGCTTGGCGCGGCGTTTGGCGGGCGGGGCCGCCGGTTTGGCCGCGCGTTCGGCGGCGGCCGTGGTTTCGCGCGCAAGGCGAGCGGCGCGCTGCTTGGCGGCGAGTGCGTCGCGTTGCTTCGATTCGGCGTCCATGATCGTCTTCCACTCCGGCACCTTGTTCGCGGCTGCGCGAACGCGTCGCGCCTCCTCGGTCAAGGCGTCATATCCGGGGATCTTGGCACGGGCCATTCATTGCTCTCCCTGCCGCCCGCATCGTGGGCCGCCTGAAAATTCCAAACGCCAGGGCGGCGGCGATTGCGCCGCCGCCCCTCGTCTGTATCGTCAACCGATCGGGCGTTCGCCCGATCCGCTCAAGCAAGCTTGAGATTGGCTGCCGCCGACTTGCCGCGCTCCTGCACGACGTCGAACGAGATTTGCTGACCCTCGTTGAGCGTCGCGAGTCCGGCGCGCTGCACCGCCGAAATGTGGACGAAGACGTCCTTCGAACCGTCGCTCGGCTGGATGAATCCGAAGCCGCGCTGGGCGTTGAAGAACTTTACTGTACCGATAGCCATGATGGCCTCCGTTAGTGTGACAAATCCCGCGCACACACGAACTTGTCGCGCACGCACGAGGCAGTTATCGGCTTCATGGGTATCTTGAAGAGACGCCCCTCAACGGGGCGGATCGGCAAGCGGCCGAAGCAGATAATTACAGGGGCGTATATAGGGCTTTTCGGCGCGATTTGCAACGAAGCCGCGCCTACCGCGCTTGCATTTTCGCTCACCAGATCGTTGGTAGTCTATTGATAATCAATCATAAATTGCCAATTACAGCGACGCCGTGACGCCGCCATCGACGTAGAGTATGTGGCCGGAGACGAAGTCGGATGCCGGCGAGGCGAGAAAGATCGCCGCCCCCGCCAATTCGTCGACCTCGCCCCACCGCTTGAGCGGCGTACGCGCCACGAGCCAGCCGGTGAATCCCTCATCGGCGACCAGCGCCGCGTTGAGCTCGGTCTTGAAATATCCCGGCCCCAGCCCATTGACCTGAATGTTGTACTTGCCCCAGTCGATGGCCATCCCCTTGGTCAGCATCTTTACCCCGCCCTTGGTCGCCGCATATGGCGCGATCGTCGGCCGTCCAAGCTCGCTCTGCACCGAGCAAACGTTGATGATCTTGCCGCGGCGGCGTTCGATCATGTGGCGCGCCACCGCCTGCCCGACGAGGAACACGCTGTCGAGATTGGTCCGCACGATCTCGCGCCACGTCTCCTCGGGGTAGTCTTC
>DATFES010000208.1:0-6594 GCA_035250945.1 Alphaproteobacteria bacterium
CCCTGCAACGCCCGTAGCCCCGGCGTGTTCGGCGAAGAGATGTTGCAGACGATATAATCGGCGTACTGCGCCAACGCGCCGGCGCCTTTCGCGTAGTCGTCGGCGGCGTCGGCGGTGTCGCGATTCTTGCCGAGGTTGATCCCCACCACACCCTCGCGCTCGCGCGGCTCGAGACGCGCCGCGACCGCTTCGAAGCCGTCGGAATTGAAGCCGAGGCGGTTGATGATCGCCTCGTCATCGGGCAGACGAAACACCCGCGGCCGCGGATTGCCGGATTGCGGTCGCGGCGTGACGCTGCCGATTTCGACGAAGCCGAAGCCTAGCCGCAACATTGCGTCGGCCACCTCGGCGTTCTTGTCGAAACCGGCGGCAAGTCCCACAGGATTGGGAAAATGCAGCCCCCACAGGTTCTGAGCCAGAATCGGATCGGGATTCAAGCGTGGCTGCGGAACCAGGCCCCGCTTGAGCGCGTATAGAGTGACGGCGTGCGCCGCTTCGGGCTCAAGTTTGCGCAGCAAGGGCGCGGCGAGATCGTACCAGCCGGTCACTCGCCGAGCCCCCATGGAAAGATATGGCGGGCGTCGGGCCCGAGCGGCAACGCCGCGACGCGGCGCACCGCTGTCAGCGGCAACGGCCCGTAAAGATGCGGGAAAAGCTCGCCGCCGCGCGACCGCTCCCAGCGCAACGCCGCACCCATTGCCCGCGGATCGGCCTCGATCAGGAGCAGGCCGTCTTGTCCGGCGCGATGTTTGGCGGCGCTGGCGGCGATCTGCGCCGCCGTCGATAAATGGATGAATCCGTCGGCCGCGTCCTGCGAGGAGCCAAGATAGCATCCGTTCGGCGCGGCGGCGTCCCACTCGGCGCGGCGACATATATGGAACACGGACTCCAGAGTCATGACCATTCAATACCTTAGCCGACGCCACGGCGCCGGGACAGCGGTCTCAAATTTGTCCTAGCGGCGCGTCTTGGGCGGCTCTGGACATATGAAATATGTCGCCTAGGTTGATCGTTTGAGGAAGATATGCGGCACGACATAGGCTAAATAAGAGAAAAATCATAGATGATGCGCCATGAAGACATCTGGCGGGCGATCGATTCGTTGGCGCGGCACCACGGATACTCGCCGTCGGGTCTCGCGCGCCGCGCCGGTTTGGACCCGACAACTTTCAACAAGAGCAAGCGCATCGCTCCGGACGGCCGCCCGCGTTGGCCGTCGACCGAAAGCATCGCCAAGATCCTCGAGGCCACCAACGCCTCGATCGCCGATTTTGTCGCCCACGTCGAGACGTCGCCAAGCGCCAGCGGAACCGGCAAGCGCCTGCCGCTGATTCGCCTCGCTGCCGCGGCAAGCGATGGTCAATTCGACGCCGGAGGGAGGCCAACCGGGACGAACTGGGACGAGCTGTCGTTTCCGGATATCGCCGATCCGCACGCCTACGCGCTCGCCATCGACGGCAATGGGTTCGCACCTACATATCGCGATGGCGACATCTTGATCGTCTCGCCGCTCGCCAATCTGCGTCGGGGCGATCGCGTCGTCGTGAGATCTGCCGACGGTCCGATCTCGCTGCATACGTTGATTCGGCGCGGCGGACGCAAGCTCGAAGTCACGGGCCTGATGCCCGGCGGCGCCGAGACGGGGATCGCGATCGAGTCGGTCATTTTTGTCCATCGCATCGTCTGGGCGAGCCAATAGCGCATTTGTCCGCCGACAATTCCGGGGCGGCGTGCTGCGTTCGATTTCGCTATTCTGCGGCGAAACCGGCGAGGGCGAGGATCATGGCCAAATCGATCACCTGGTACGAAGGCGGATGGCACGACGGCAACGTGCCGCTGTTGACGGCGGACGACCATGCGACTTGGCTGTCTTCGATGGTTTTCGACGGCGCGCGTTCGTTCCAGCGTCAAGCGCCCGATCTTGATCTGCATTGCGCGCGGGCCGCCCGTTCGGCGACGATCATGGGGCTCGCTCCGACCGTGCAGGTCGACACGATGCTCCGTCTGTGCTGGGAAGGGATCGAGCGTTTCCCGCCGGCGGCCGAGCTTTATGTCCGCCCGATGTTCTTCGCCCGCGGCGGATTTTTGGTCCCCGATCCGGCGACGACCGCGTTTGCATTGACGCTGTGGGAGCTGCCCATGCCGGGCGCCAAGGGCTTCTCGGCCTGCATCACCCGCTTTCGCCGGCCTTCGCCTGAAACCGCCCCGACCGACGCCAAGGCGTCGTGCCTTTATCCCAACGTCTCGCGGATGTTCGGCGAAGCCAAGGCGCGCGGCTTCGACAGCGCGGTGGCCCTCGATCTCAACGGCAATGTCGCCGAATTCGCTTCGTCGAACCTGTTCATGGCCAAGAATGGCGTGGTCGCGACCCCGGTGTTGAACGGCACGTTTCTCGCCGGCGTAACGCGCCATCGCGTGATCCAGCTCCTGCGCGACGACGGCAAGCGGGTCGAGGAGCGCACGATCGGCGTCGCCGATCTGATGGATGCCGACGAGGTGTTCTCGACCGGCAACTACGGCAAGGTGCAGCCGGCGACCAGGATCGAGGACCGGGTCTTGCAGCCTGGGCCGTTTTTCCGCCGCGCGCACGAACTGTATTTCGATTTCGCCAAGCGCTGCACCAAGCCGGCGACGCTCTGACTCTTTGCGGCGCTATGCCTTCGCCAATTCGCCCGCCAGCGCCCGGCGGATGAGCGCGATCGTTTCCTCGACTCCGTAGAGAGCGATGAACGATCCCATGCGCGGTCCCTGCGAGGTGCCGAACAGCACCTCGTAGAGCGACTGGAACCAGCGTTTCAAATCGGGAAACGGGTGACGCTTGCCGACTTCGTAGACCTCGAACTGGATCGCTTCCGCCGCGGCGCCGGCCGGCAGCTTCTCGAGCATCGCCACGAGGTCGAGAAGGGCCGCGGTTTCCACCGCGCTGGGGGCGCGGAACGTGCGCGTCGGCTTGATGAAATCGCGATAGTAGTTGATCGCGTAGCCGACCAGGCGATCGAGGATCGGGTGCGTCGCTGGCGAGGCGTTCGGGCGATAGCGGCTGATGAACCCCCATAGAACCGCCTTGTCTTCGCTGTTCGCCACGCCGACGAGGTTGAGCAGAATGACGAAGGTGAGCCCGGCGGCTTCGTGTGGCGGCGCGCCGCCATGGATGTGCCAGACCGGATTGTCGAGCCGCTCGGTCGGCTGTTGCGTCGGGTATCGTTCGAGCGCGGCAAGATAATCGTCGACTTGGCGGGGTATGACATCGAAATGCAGGCGCTTGGCGCTGCGCGGACTGCCGAACATGAAGAACGACAGGCTTTCGGGCGGGGCATAGGTCAGCCACTCCTCGACCGTGAGCCCGTTGCCCTTCGATTTCGAGATCTTCTCGCCCTTTTCGTCGAGGAACAGCTCGTATGTGAACCCCTCCGGCGGACGGCCGCCCAGGATACGCGCGATCTGGCTCGACAACCGCACCGAATCGATGAGGTCCTTGCCCGACATCTCGTAATCGACGTCGAGCGCCACCCAGCGCATCGCCCAATCGGCCTTCCACTGCAGCTTGCACTTCCCGCCGGTGACGGGCGTTTCGACGAGCGCGCCGTCCTCGTCGCGATAAACGATGGTTCCTGCTGCGGCGTCGATCTTGACCACTGGCGCCTGCAGCACGCGACCGCTTTTGGGGCACACCGGCAGGAATGGACTGTAGGTGGCGCGCCGCTCGGGTCCGAGCGTCGGCAGGATGACATCGGTGACCTTTTCGTAACGACGCAGCACGTCGAGTAGCGCCTGGTCGAACAGGCCCGACCGGTAGCACTCGGTCGCCGATTTGAACTCGTACTCGAATCCGAACGAATCGAGGAAGGCGCGCAGCCGCGCGTTGTTGTGGTGGCCGAAGCTGGCGTGCGTGCCGAAAGGATCGGGAATCGCGGTGAGCGGCTTGCCGAGATGGGGTTCGATCAGATTGGGATTCGGGATGTTGTCGGGCACGCGGCGCAGTCCGTCCATGTCGTCGGAAAAGGCGAAAAGCCGCGTCGGAACGTCGGACATCGCCTGGAAGGCGCGGCGGATCATCGTCGTGCGCACGACTTCGGCGAAAGTGCCGATATGGGGCAGGCCCGAGGGTCCGTAGCCGGTCTCGAACAGCACGTAGCCCTTCGATGGCGCCGCGCCGCCGACGCGCGCCAGCACCTTGCGCGCCTCCTCGAACGGCCAGGCGCGGCCTTTTAGCGCCAGTTCGCGATTGATACTCATACGTTTCCGTCAGGACCCCTGATTGGCCGCGCACGCTAGGGGCTAGGGCGGCGGGCGTCAACGCGGGGCCGGTTCGAAGCGAGAAAACCGTCTGTACGATTAATTCGTGAAAATGGTTTGACTGTACGATTTTTCCGTGTAGCATGCTCGCATAGATAGCGGGCATTATTTGAGGCAATCATGAGTAGAAACACGAATTGGCCGTGGAGCGACACGCCGCGATCGAGCCGCATGGCGAGTCTCTTGAAGGCCGGGTTCGATCCCAACCAGCCGCGCGACGAGGGCGGGCGGTGGACCGGCACGGGCGGCGGCGGAAGCGGGACGGCGGGCGAGACCGCGCCGTCGCGGCGTCCGGTTCGAGTCGCCAGCGCCACGCCTGAGACGATGTCGGATGCCACCCAAGTCGCGCCGGCGCCCGACAAGACTTGGGAACGTCACCCCAACCCCGAATTCCGCCAAGGCATCGCCGAGGCCGAACGCTCGGCCGAACACGCCAATCATGGGTATGAACAACACAATCAGAATGATAACGCACTCGGCCGATATCAAATGACCAACATCGCATTGGTTGCCGCGGGGATGAAAACGTCCGATGGGCGATGGACCGGCAATTATGGAATTCGGTCTGACCAGGACTTCCTCGCCAACCCTGAAGCGCAGGAACTGGTGCTGTCGGACTATCTCGCCGACAACGACCGGCAGCTCCTTCAGAACGGCTCGAAGAGCTTCATCGGCCGGTCGATTGCCGGCATGGAGGCAAACTTCATAATCACTGAAGCGGGCCTCGCGGGCGCGGCGCATCGCCATGGCGCGCCGACGGTCCGCCTGTATCTTGCGCACCAGCAGCGGACGGGGTGGCGATCCGACTTTTCGGGCCTCGCGGAGAAACAGCGCAAGACCTTCAAGCAGGTCGAAACCCGTTTGCGAACGTTTCGCAACAAGCCGTATCGCGTGCAGCGATGATGACGGATTCGACCAGGCAATCACGATCAAGGAGGCGCCGGAATTCGGCGCGATTTCTGATCGCCCTATCGCTGCTCGCCGCGATGAGCGCGGCGAGCCGCGCCGAGCCGCTGATCGTTCCCTTGCGGCGCGGCGATGTCGGCACCGAGCGCGCGTTCCTGGAGGAACTGCTTGCCCAAGCGCGACTCGATTGCCCGGGCCATGAACTTACCCTGGATCTTTTTCAGGTGGGACGGGTTGATCTCAACGACGACGACCAATACGAGCTGATCGTTTCGATCTTTGACTCCTGCTTCGGCGGCACATGCTACCATGCCACGCCGATCTATCAGCTCTACCATGGCGAGTGGGTTGAGATCGCCGATCTCGGCGGTGCGAGAGCCGATATTGGCCAGTTCGCCCATCTGCTGACCGACGAGCCCGACATGCGGTGGCCGCGGGAATACGTCATCGTTCTCGACGAGACGATCGGCGGCTGGCGGAGCCTTATTGGTGACCTGGAAGCGTTGCGGTGGTCCAACCTAGGCATTAGCCAATACGGCGGCGACTACGATCGGCCCGCCCGACCGGGATACCATTCATTTTGCGCCAGCGACTATTGCCAGAATGTGTGCTTCGCCGATAGCGCGCGCGCACATCTGATGGACCTGCCCTATGATAACTCGGGCGAGCGATGAGACGCCAGCGTGAGCCACGGGCTCAGTCGCGTTGGCGCGCGCCGCTTTTCACTGCATTGCTTTGCGCGGTGACCAGTATGGCAAGTCTGGCCGAGGCCCTGGTCGTTCCGATGCGCTACGGCGACGTCGGCGCCGAGCGCGAGTTCTTCGAGCAATTGCTGGCCCAGGCCCGGCTCGATTGCCCCGGGGAGGACCTCACGTTCGAGAATTTTCAGGTCGGCCGCGCCGATCTCGACGACGATGGCATGGACGAGCTGATCGTCCATTTCGCCCACATTTGTTTTGGCGGCACCTGCAGCGAGAAGACTCCCATCTATCGGCGCCATCACGGCGAATGGGTCGAAATCTCCGATCTCGAAGGCATGAACCACGACTTCGCCAAAGTCGCCCACCTGCTGACCGACGAACGCGCGAATCGAGGGCCGCCGCACGACTACGTCACCGTCCTCGACGAGAAGATCGGCGGTTGGCGGACCATTATCGGCGGCGATAAAGCGTTGCGCTGGTCGAACCTCGGCATTGGCCCATACGGCGGCGACCACGACACGCCGTCACAGCCGGGCTAACAAACATTCTGCGCCAGCGACTATTGCCAAAACGTCTGTTTTGTCGAGGTCGCTGCTGCGTTCCTTAGCGACCTCCCTTACGATCATTCGGGCGAGCGGTAATTCGTTGACGTCAACTGCCGCGCCTTCGCGTTGGCGCGCGCCGCCGCGAC
>DATFES010000209.1:0-4061 GCA_035250945.1 Alphaproteobacteria bacterium
GGCCACGCGAAGCGGTCCCAGTATGCGACGCGGTCGACCCGCGTGTGCCAATGCGGCACGACATAGAAGCCCCATTGCAAGACGCGATCGAGCGCGCGCGTGCGCATGACGAGGCTTTGACGATCGGGCGCCGCGATGACCAGATCGACAAGCTTGTCGATCGCCGGATCCTTGATCCCGGCGTAGTTGCGCGAACCTTGGACATCGGCTTTGAGCGAGGACCAATAGTCGCGCTGTTCGTTGCCGGGAGATTCGGATTGGCCGAACACCACCACGGTCATGTCGTAGTCGAATTCGTCCAGCCGTCTCTGGTATTGCGCGGTGTCTACCGTGCGCACCCGCGCGTCGACGCCGAGACGGCGGAGATTTTGCGAATAGGGAAGCGAAATGCGCTCCCACTGCGGATCCGATAGCAAAATCTCGAACGCGAGTTGCTCGCCGGCGGCGTTGACCAGCTTCAGATCCTTGATCGTCCAACCGGCCTCGCGCAACAAACGGAGCGCCTCGCGCTGGTTGTCGCGCCAATTGCCGCTGCCGTCGGTTTTCGGCGGATTGTACTCCCGCGCCAGCACTTCCGCCGGCAGTCGGTCCTTGAACGGCTCGAGCAGCTTCATCTCCTCGGCGCTCGGCGTTCCGCGCGCCGCTAGCTCGGAATTGTCGAAATAGCTGCGCGTGCGCGTGTAGGCGTCGTAGAAGAGGTTGCGGTTGGACCATTCGAAATCGAAGGCATAGGCGAGGGCCTGGCGTACGCGGCGATCCTGAAACACCGCACGCCGCGTGTTCATCACGAAGCCCTGCATGCCGTTGGTACGTTCCTCGGGTATTTCGGCCTTCTTGATCAATCCCTGCGCCAGCGCCGGGCTCTCGTATCCCGTCGCCCAGTTCTTGGCCGAGTTTTCCTGGCGGATGTCATACTCGCCGGCCTTGAACGCTTCGAGGGCAACCGTCTGATCGCGGTAGTAGTCGAAGCGAATGACGTCGAAATTGTACTGTCCGACGTTGATCGGCAGTTCCTTCGCCCACCAATCGGCGACCCGCCGCAAGACGATGAAGCGGCCCGGCTCGAAGGACTCGATTCGATATGCACCGGCGCCGAGCGGCGGCTCGAGCGTCGTCTTGTCGAAGCCGTTCTTCTCCCACCATGCCCGCGACAACACGGGAAGCTGGCCCATGATCAGCGGCAGTTCACGATTCTCGCCGGCTGCGAAGGTGAACTTGATGGTGCGCTCGCTCGTCTTCTCGACTTTGGCCACGTCGTTGTAATACGAGCGATAGAAAGGGTGACCCTTCGCTCGCAGCGTTTCGAAGGTCCAGATCACGTCATCGGCGGTGATCGCGGCCCCGTCGTTGAACTTCGCCTCGCGGCGCAAGGTGAACGCGACCCACGAGCGGTCGCTTGGCGTTTCGATCGTCTCGCAGACCAGGCAGTATTCGGTGAACGGCTCGTCGGCCGACGAAACCATGAGCGTGGTTTGCGTCGAACCGACGGCGCCCGCCGGAACGCCGCGCAGGATGTAAGGATTGAGACTGTCGAAGGTGCCGATGCCGTAGAACTTGACCTCGCCGCCTTTCGGTGCGGCAGGGTTGACGTAGTCGAAATGGCGGAAATCGGCCTTGTATTTCACATCGCCATGCATGGCGAGCGCATGACCGATATACGTATTTTGACCGCGCGCGACGCCGCTCAGGGTAAGCGCCAGGGCCGGCAGGAGCAGGTAGGCGGCGAGCGCGGGCGCGAGGCGCAACATCATGGCGTTCCTTCCCGTCGCAGAATCACGAATCTGCCCTGAAATCTAGCCTGCGAAGTGGCGGTGGCTCAAAGAAGTTTTCCGTGAGCTAACTCCGCGTTTGCGGCGCCAATGGGGCACGTCAGGCGGTGCACCACCGCCTCAACTCGACAAAATATCGACGCCGGCGCGGTGCACCCGCGAATCGCCGGCGGCGATAATGCGGCTCTTGGGCGTCGCCAGATCGAGCGGGTTTCCCCGCCAATCGGTGCAACGTCCGCCGGCGCCCTGGAGAACGGGAACCAGCGCCGCCCAGTCGTACGCGCTGAGGCCGGCTTCGATGACCAGGTCGGCGAAGCCACTGGCGACGAGACCATAAGCGTAGCAATCGCCGCCATAGAGCGGGAATTTGACGGCTCGCCGCACCCGATCGAAGCGCTCGAAATCGGCCCCCTCGAACATATGGGGCGAGGTGCAATAGAGCCATGCCTTGGCGAGGTCGGGGCAGGGACGGGTGTGCGCCTCGCGCCCCTGATGGAGCGTCGGACGCCCGGCCGCCGCCGTCCACCGCTCGCCGATCGCCGGACAGTCGATCACGCCGACGATCGGTCGTCCGTCGCGACACAGCGCAATCAACGATCCGAATAACGGCCGGCCGGTGACGAAAGATTTGGTGCCATCGATCGGATCGAGCACCCACAAATGACTGGCGCCGCCGCGCGTTACGCCGAATTCCTCGCCGACAATGCCGTGATCGGGAAACGCCGATTCGATGATTGCTCGCATGGCGGATTCGGCATCGCGATCGGCGATGGTCACCGGCGACAGATCAGCCTTGTCGTCGACCGGAACCGGGGTGCGAAAATGGCGGCGGATGATCTGGCTCGCCGCATTGGCCAAATCTTCGGCGAGCGTTAGGTAGGAATCGACCGAGTCGCGCATTTGCCACCCGGACTATGCCGCCGGGTCGGCGGGAAATGAAGAAAATTTGCGGTCGCCGCCGCGATGCGGTTCGGTCAGGCTCAGCCGACAGGGCGCGGCCCGGCGGTGAAAGCGCCGAGCAGGTAGTCGATGGCGGTCGGATCGTCGCCAAGCGGTAGAACGATCATGCGGAACGACATCTCAACTCCGTTCGCCTCACGCCACGAACCGGCCTCGTCGATCGGGCTGCGGAGCGTGACGACGGCGCGCTGAAAGAACAGGATTCGGTCGCGGATCCGCGGCGGCATCAGCTCGCTCACCTTTCGACCGACTGGATTACAGTCGAAGCACCGCCGTAAACCGGGTCCCGCGACCTCGACCACATAATCCTTGGGATCGGGGGTTACGCGGATGATGAAGACGTTCTCGAACCATGGCGCGGGATGCGGTCCAGGCAAGTCGACCTGGGCGCGCCGCGGCATCCGCCGCGGGCCGGCGAGCGTCCGCCAATAATTGTGCAGTCGCACGCTGGCTCGGCGCTCGGCTGGCAGCAGATTCGCCGCGCCGGCAAGCTCGTCGGGCAATGTACCTGCCACCAAGAGCGGCGTGGCTGGATCGATGGTCGGGACGTCGGGCATCGCCTGGTCCGGCGCCGAGCGGGCGGCGATAGAATTGAAGACGACGCCAGTCTCGCTAATATTCGTAAATTTTCGTTGAAGCCGGGCGAAAATCGCCCGCATCGCCGCAGTTTAACGGCGCCGAAGCGAACTACGGCAGGGGCTTGGGGTTGTCCGACAGCGTGCGCAGGTAGGCGATGACGTTGGCGCGATCCTCGGGCTTCTTCAGTCCTGCGAAGGTCATCTTTGTACCCGGCATATAAGCCTTAGGATTGGCCAGAAAGGCGTTCAGCGCCTCGTAGCCCCAAACCGCATCGTCGCCGCTCTTGCCGGCGGCGGCGGCGAGCGCGCTGGAATAGCTATAGCCACCGGTATGCGCCTTCTTGTTTCCGACGGTGTCCCACAAATTGGGGCCGACGCCATTCTTGCCGCCCTTGTCCGGCGTGTGGCACGACGTGCACTGCTTAAAGGTCGCCTTGCCGGCTTCGGGATTGGCTGCGGCGAGCAGCGGCGCTATCGGCGTCAGCGCCGCCGGGGCCGCGGCGGTCTGCGTTCCGCCCTTCGCCTCGGCGCCGACGCCGGCGACGACATAGGCGTTTTGCGCCGGCATTTTTGGGTGGACGAGGATGTTTCCAAGGTGGCCGATCACCGTGGTGACCAGCAACGCCATCAGCAAGGCGCCGGCGATCTTGTTGAGCTCGAATGTATTCATCCCTCGCTACCCTCGGCTCGACGCGTCTTTGGCGGCGCCCAGGAGGCGCGGCATCGACTATAGCCCGGCGGCCGCGGCCGTTAT
>DATFES010000211.1:0-3837 GCA_035250945.1 Alphaproteobacteria bacterium
AAGGACTAAGCGGCCGTCGATCCCGAGCTCGCTGCGAACCGCGCGCGACGGCTTGTCCGAAGTGAGGAAATCCTCGGAAACTCCATTTGGTATGACGACGATCCGAGCCGGATCCACGCCCGCCGCACCGACCGACTGCGCCAGCACCTCGGTGACCGGGAGTACAACGTCGGCCCGCCGCCACACGAACTTTTCCGCCCCGCGGGCCACGCCCTTCATGGTCAGCCCGCCATATCGGCATCGCTCGGCGAACAGCGGCGCGTTGACTTCCAGCAGGAGCGGTATGCCGGTCATCGCCCGCAACGCGGCGCCGGCGAGCAGGAATAGGTTGTAACGTTCGTAGATGGCATCCGGCGCGTGTCGCTTGACGGCGCGCCGGAGCCGGAGGAACGCGGGCACGTTGTACGCGAGCTCAAGCCACTCCGCGAACGCGCGGGGAAGCCGGCGGCGGATGAACGCGACCAGCCCCGACTCCGCGCCGAACTCGGTCCGTTCGGCGACGGGAGGGCCGACGACGACGACTTGGTGTCCGGCATGGCGAAGGGCGCCCACCAGACCATCGATATGGACCGCCTGACCGTCCTTTGAGGCAATGCGATGGTGATAGACGATTTTCATCGTCGCCGCGCCGCTCGACAGGCGCGGCGCGGCGCGGACATTGGCGCCGGCCGCGTCATTGCTTGCGCAGCTCTTGCAGCAGGTTGCGGGCATCTGCCGCGCCGTCAAACGCGCTGTCATGTTGCAGCGATTTGTCGAGCACGGTGCGCGCCTCGTCAGGGCGCTTGGCGGCGTTGAGGGCGATCGCGAGATGATAGGCGATCTCGCCCGAGCTCGGTGCCTTGGCGTGCGCTTCGTGGAGGAGTTTCAGTCCGCGCTCGATTTCGCCGCGGCGGACCAGCAGATACCCGTACGTGTCGGCGATCGCCGGATGATCGGGCGCCAGCCGGTACGCCCGCTCGGCGACCACGATCGCCCGGGGATCGTTCTGTCGATCGTAAAGCCAGGCAAGATTATTAAGCGCGCCAGGATTATCGGGCGCATGCTTCAACGCTTCCTCGAAAGTCGCCGTGGCGTCCTTGATCCGGCCGACGGAGATTAGCGAGTTCCCGAGGGTTGCACGCCCGTCGGCGTCGCCGGGATTCGTCGCCAGCCACTTCTCGAGTTCGGCGATCGCAACATCGCTCTCGCCCAGCCGCATCCGCGCCTGATGCAAGCTCATGGCGTTGATCGAGCTCGGCTCCTTGTCGAATGCTGCCTTGTAGGCTTGGACAGCCTCGGGGAGACGGCCCCGGCGCATCGCCACGTCACCAACGAAACGGTCACCGGCGGCAAGCGTTGGCCGATTGGCGCGCCAGTTCGCCGCCAGTTTTGCCGCGGCTTCGGTCCGCCCTGCGCGCAACTCAGCTTCGATCAGATCGGCGACCGCCGGGACGTACGATTCATCGAGCTGGACCGCTTGCTGAAGCGTCTTGTATGCGCCTTCGGCGTCGTTCGTGGCGGCCAAAGCCCGGGCAAGTTGATGCAGCGCAAAAACGGAATCAGGCAGGTTGGCGGCCAGCCGCCGATAGTTGATGATCGCGCTTCCCCAGTCGCCGGCCGCGAGCTGGGCACGCGCCAGCGCGTAGATGGACTGGGGCAACGCAGGGTCGATTTCCTGCATCTGCCGCGCCCACGCAAGGGCCTTGGCTGGCTCGCGTCGGCCGAGATGATGCTCGACGAGTTGGGCGCGCGGCGCGATCGCCTTCGGATTCTCGGCCGCCGCCTTCTCGAGCAATCGCAGTGCTTCGGCCGGTTGCCCTTCGCCGCGGGCGAGAGCGGAAAGCGCGAGGAGCGCCTCGAGATTCTTCGGATCTTGCCGGATGATCGCGTTGTAGCCCTCGCGCGCCTTCGCCACATTACCTTCGGTCGCCTCGAGACGGGCAAGGTTGACACGCGCCGGCATGAAATCCGGCTTGACCTTCAATGCGCTCTCGAAGCGCGCGCGAGCCTCAGGGTAATCGCGGCGCAGCGCCTCGATGCTCCCGGACAGGTTGAGGGCGACAACGTCGTTAGGCGCCTGGGCAACGAGGTCACGTGCGGTCTTCGCCGCTTCGTCGATCCGGCCGCGTTGAATCTGCGTCATCGCCAACAGTATCCGGGCTTCGGTGACGTCCGGAGTGAGCTCGATCATCCGCTCGAGCTCGCGTTGCGCCGCTTCCGACTGACCGGCCTCGAGCCGCGTCACCGCGAGTTGCATCCGCAAGGCGGGATCGAGCCTGGAGATCTGCGCGGCGATGTCCAGCCATTTCGCGGCTTCGGCAGGCTGGCGATCGCGCAGATAGGCGTTGGCCAACAACCCATAGACCTGCCCGTCGTCACCCGCCGATTCGGCGATCGGCAGCAACGTCTCGATGGCGCGCTTGGGTGCGTTGCGGCGAAGATGGATCGCGGCAAGCAGCTTGCGCGATCGCACGTCGCCACCAGTCAGATAAATGTAGCGACTGAGATTCGTGTCGGCCTGCTCGAACTGATCGAGCTGGAATTGCAGCACTCCGAGAAGGAGGTGCGTTGGCGGGTAGACGTCCTTGGCGGCAACCAACGGCTGTAGCATCTCGAGCGCTTCACGGCGCATGTCGCGCAGGGCAAGAATGGTGGCGGCCATGTGTACGGCCAACGGATTTCGTGGCGCGATCGCCAACACCGCCCGGATGTCCTCCTCCGCCTCGGCAATCTGGCGGCGATCGAGGAGGATGCGCGCGCGGCCGAGTCGTGCGGCGATTGCGTGCGGATTGGCGTCGACCGCTTTGTCGAAGTAATTCTTGGCGCCGTCCACATCGCCGCCAAGCCGGCGGAACTCGCCCTTGAGGCCGAGTGCCTCGGAAAGGTCGGGCGCCAAGACGAGCGCTTGGTCGATCAGCGCTTCTCCCTCGACGTACTCCCGCTTGTTGATCTGGACCTGCGCCAGACCAACGAGCGGCAGCGGATCCTGCGGGCGCAGCCGCGCCGCGAGGTCGAACTCCCCTTCGGCGTCCGCCTGTCGCCGCAGCACGAACAACGCGTAGCCGCGGGTCACGGCGAGGCTGGATTCGAGCGCTGGCCCACGGTCGGCGGCCGGGAACTCCTTGAGGATCTCGTCCGCCTTTCCCTGTATCAGGTACGACCGCGCGAGCCCGACCGCGACGTCCGCCTCGCTGGCACCGCGCTCCTTTCCGGCCTTGAACTCTTTTTCCGCCGACGGCCCATCGGCGACGATCAGGTAGGCATTGGCAAGTTCGATGCGCAACGCGGGGTCGTTGGGATCGCTCCGGACGGCGTTACGAAGCTGAATGATGGCCGACTGTACGTCGCCTTTGCCGAGGTACCGGCGTGCATCTTCCAGGTAGCGCGTCGAACGCTCGGTGGCGCCGCCAGCCGGCGGCACAAACGCGGCGACGGCAATCGCCAGGGCCGGCGCGAAAACCGCGCAGCGAATCAGGGTTTGAAACATCAGTGCCGACGCATACATCGCCGATCTCCACGGTGTCGCCACAGCGCCAGAACCATGAGCTTGTGCGTTAGAAACTATGGTTAAACTATTTAAGTTATTAGGGTATGAAGAGTATTACCATTTCACAGAATCTCAAACCCTGATTCCATACGCCTTTATCAAGTCGTAGAAAGTCGGCCGGCTGACGCCCAGCCGCTTTGCCGCCTGCGAGATATTGCCTTCGGCTTCGGCGAGCGCCTCCAGGATCACCCCGCGCTCCGCCATCTGCCGCGCCTCACGGAGCGTGACCGGCCGTGACTCTGCTTCGGGAGTCTTTTCGGACATCGGAAGGCCGAGATCGGGGACGGTCACCAGTTTACTTTCGGCCATCA
>DATFES010000229.1:0-9840 GCA_035250945.1 Alphaproteobacteria bacterium
TGTCTCGTCGCAATATCAAAGCGGCATTGACCGCCGCTCCCGAGGTCGTGACCGGTGACTCACCCAACCCCAATCACACTATGCCTCTCCTTGGAACTCCACCAAAGGCCGAAGCGCCGCAGGATCTGATCCACTTGCGAATCAAAGCACACGTTCAGCGATCGGGGCGGATCACACGCCTCAAGATCATCGATCCGCATGCGCCCGCATTGCCGCAGCCAAACCCTGTCCTCGTCAAAGCGGTCGTTCGCGCCAATCTGTGGTTCAGACGGTTGATGGCCGACCCCAAGCAATCCATACCGGCCCTGGCCAAGGAGTACGGCCCTCCAAGTCGCTACGCTCGCCAGATCCTGCGCCTCGCCTTCCTTGCTCCCGACATCACCGAGGCGATCCTCAATGGACACCAGCCGCCCAGTCTGCAACTGCGTCATTTGATTCGCCGTCAACCGCTCGCCTGGCCCGAGCAGCGTCGGACGTTCGGATTTCCGAGCCGCAACGGCCAAGCTGCGAATTTATTGTCCTAGCGCCGCTAGCTGGAAACGCGGGGCATCCGCGCGGCACGGCCCGTCCATGGACTCGTGATCATTCGGCCACGGCCCTCCAAAAAACGCGGGCGTTCCGGGCATGTTCGCGTCATTCGGAAACCACCATGCGGCTCACAACGGATGTTCGGGCCGGGCCTGCGGAGAAAAATTGGCTGAAACCATAGATAGCGGCGACTAATCGTTTATTCCGCTCGATTCTCTGCCATGACTCTAGCAGAGTTTTCCCCGTATTATCGATGAAACAATGCTGTCGTGGTCAACAATCTATGAGAGAAAAGGACTGCGTGGCGGAGGGAGCGGGATTCGAACCCGCGGTACGGTTGCCCGTACACACGCTTTCCAAGCGTGCGCCTTAAGCCGCTCGGCCACCCCTCCATTGAGGACGCCACGCGTCGCGATCGCTCCATATAGCAGCCGGCCGGCGGCGCGCCAATTGGACGATTTGGCCGGCGTCTTCGGCGATGTTAATGTTTCCGGCATCGATATGACGGCGGCGGCGCGGCTGGTTGGTGGCAGTACCTCGGGCGGCGCCATGCGTATGCCCGCCCGACCAAAGGACCTCATGCATGGCGGCACGTGTCGTATTCTGGCTGTTGGTGGTGCTCGCCGCCGGGCTCGCCGGCCGCGATGGCTATCGCTCGATCCAGACCGGAAAGCTCGTATCCACGCCGCTTGGCGAGTTTTGGTATTCGATCGATCCCGGCTCGCTCAACTTGCTGCAAGCGGTGGTCGAGCGCTATCTGCATCCCTACCTTTGGGACCCGATCATCTTCACGGTCCTTCTCGCGCCGAGCTGGGTGGTATTCGGCGGGCTGGCCGCTTTCGTCGCTCTCGTTCGCTGGATCTTCGCGGTCGTTCGGCGCCGCGCACGCTCAAGACGTTCGGTGTTCCGAACCGAAGAATGACGATCGAGCGGCGGGCCTTTCGCCCCGCGTCTTCCTGTTTCGCCCGTCCCGCCATCTGGTCATCGGCAGCGCCGACGCGACTACTCCTCGCGCGCCTTGAGCGCGGCAAGGAAGGCCGATTGCGGGATGTCGACCTTGCCGAAAGCGCGCATTTTCTTTTTACCCTCTTTCTGTTTTTCGAGAAGTTTGCGCTTGCGCGTCACGTCGCCGCCATAGCACTTGGCCAGCACGTCTTTGCGCAGCGCGCTCACCGTCTCGCGGGCGATTATGCGGCCGCCGATCGCCGCCTGGACGGCGATCTGGAAGAGCTGGCGCGGAATCAGCTCCTTGAGCTTGACGCATAGCGCGCGACCGCGGCTCTCGGCGTGATTGCGATGGACGATGGTGGCGAGCGCGTCGACCGCCTCGCCGTTGACCAGGATGGTCAGCTTGACCAGCTCGCCGGCGCGATAGCCGTCCATCTGGTAGTCGAAGCTGGCGTATCCGCGGCTGACCGATTTCAGCCGGTCGTAAAAATCGAACACCACCTCGTTGAGCGGCAATTTGTAAACCAGCATCGCGCGATTGCCGGCATAGGTCAGATTCTCCTGCACGCCGCGCCGCTCCTCGCACAGCTTCAAGACCGACCCGAGGTGATCGTCCGGCACCAGGATGGTCGCCTTGATCCATGGCTCCTCGATGTGGTCGATGCGCACCGGGTCGGGCATGTCGGCCGGATTGTGCAGTTCGAGCGCTTCGCCGTTGGTGAGATGGATCTTGTAGATCACCGACGGCGCGGTGGTGATGAGTTCGAGATTGAACTCGCGCGTCAACCTTTCCTGGACGATTTCGAGGTGCAGAAGGCCGAGAAAACCGCAACGGAAGCCGAAGCCCAGCGCCGCCGAGGTCTCCGGCTCGTAGACGAAACTGGCGTCGTTGAGCCGCAGCTTCGCCAGGCTTTCGCGCAGGCGTTCGAAATCGTTGGTATCGACGGGGAATAAGCCGCAAAATACCACCGGAAGGCTCGGCTTGAACCCGGGCAAGGGCTGCGCCGCCGGCCGGCGCTCCTCGGTGATCGTGTCACCGACGCGGCAGTCGGCGACGCTCTTGATGCCGGCGGTGATATATCCGACCTCGCCGGGGCCGAGCGCGTCGACCTCCTTGAGCTTCGGTGTGAACACGCCGACGCGTTCGATCTCGTGCGTCGCGCCGGTCGCGATCAGGCGGATCTTGAGGCCCTTGGTTAGCCGGCCGTCCTTGACCCTCACCAGGATGACCACCCCGAGATAGGCGTCGTACCACGAATCGACCAGGAGCGCCTTGAGCGGCGCCTCGAGGACGCCGACGGGCGGCGGCAGCCGATTGACCAGGGCTTCGAGCACGGCATCGATATTGAGGCCCGTCTTGGCCGAAATGGCGATGGCGTTCGTCGCGTCGAGGCCGATGACGTCTTCGATTTGCTGCTTGACGCGCTCGGGCTCGGCCGCCGGCAGATCGATCTTGTTGAGCACCGGGACGATCTCGTGCCCGGCGTCGATCGCCTGGTAGACATTGGCGAGCGTCTGCGCCTCGACGCCTTGGCTCGCATCGACGACGAGGATCGAGCCTTCGCAGGCGGCGAGCGACCGGCTCACCTCGTAGGCGAAATCGACGTGCCCGGGCGTATCCATCAGGTTGAGGACGTAGGTCTCGCCGTCCTGCGCCTTGTATTCGAGGCGGACCGTCTGCGCCTTGATGGTTATGCCGCGCTCGCGCTCGATGTCCATCGAATCGAGCATCTGATCGCGGAACTCGCGCTCCTCCACCGCACCGCAATGCTGGATCAGGCGATCGGCCAACGTCGATTTGCCGTGATCGATGTGGGCGATGATCGCGAAGTTGCGGATATGGGCGAGATCGGTCATCGCTCTAGCGAAGGCCGCGAACGGCGTCGGGCGGACAGGTAGAATGGCGCGGGCGGCAAGATAGGGCGCGATGATGGCCGGCGCAACGTCGGAAACGCCGCCGCCGTCCGCCGCGTTCAGCCGCGATCGCGAGCGCCGTCGACGAAAATCCGTACCGCCTGGCCGACCGCGCGCGCGATCGCGTCCCCCGAGGGCGCCGGGCTTACGGCGAGCAGCATCCGTACATGTATGTGCCCCAGCACCATGCCGAGAAACTGTTCGGCGGCAAGGCGGACGTCGGCAAAATCGAGCACCCGTTTCGCCTGCTGGCCGGCCAGATATTCGGCGAGCGCGCCCGCGATTCGCGCCGGTCCGTTGCGGTAGAAGCCTTCGCCGAGCTCGGGAAAACGCGGCGATTCGGCGAGCACCACGCGATAGAGCGGCAGTGCATCGGGCGACAGGAGCGCGCCTAGGAAACGCTCGCCGATGACGCGCAAGGCGTCTTCCGGCGGCAGATCGGCGAGTTCGGCCGCGAACGTCGCCGGAATCATCGAGGCGCAGCGCTCGCCGATGATCGCCTCGAACAGCGCCTGCTTGCCGGAGAAATAGCTGTAGATCGTCGCCTTCGAGACTTGCGCGCGGCGCGCCACCTCGTCCATCGCCGCGGCGCCAAAACCCTGCTCGAGAAACACCGCCGCACCGGCGGCGATGACTGCTGCGCGCTTCGCCTGGGCACTCGCGGTCGGCGCCCGAAAGCCGGCTACCGGTTCGGGATCGGTATTGACGGCCTCGATCTGGGGCTTTGTTTCGGCTGTCATCGAGACAAGATTCGGGTTGACTTTCTTGCACTGCAATATAGGTTCAACATACATAAACTAGACCGTTTAGTTTAGTCAACACCCAATCCGATCAACGGCTTGGGTTTTGGAATTTTCGGTGCTTTAATGGCTTACGTCCTGCGCTCGATCGTCGCGGTGGGAACGGTACTTGCGGTGGCCGCCGGGTTAGGCGCGGCCTATTACTACATGCTTGGCCAGCCCAACGGTGGCGGCGGATCACAGGCGCGCGGTGGACCGCCCGCCGGTTTTGCCATGCCGGTCGAAGCCGCGCCGGTCAAGACCGGTCCCAGCCAGCGGCAGGTTTTGGCGATTGGCACGCTGCGCTCGAACGAGTCGGTGATCATCCGGCCCGAGGTCGCCGGCCGCATCGTCGGCATACGCTTCAACGAAGGCGCCAAGGTCAAAAAGGACGAGGTGCTGATCCGGCTCGACGATGCGATCCAGAAAGCCGAGCTGGTGCAGGCCGAGTCGTCGCTCGCCCTGGCGCGCGCCAATTACGAGCGCGCCAACGAACTGTTGAAGCGCGGCGCCGGAACCGAGCGCGCGCTCGACGAGGCGCGAGCGAAGCTGCGCAACGACGAGGCGTCGGTGGCGCTGGCGCGCGCGCGGCTGGAGAAATTGACGATCGTGGCGCCGTTCGACGGCGTCGTCGGCCTGCGCAAGGTCAGCGTCGGCGATTATGTTAACGTCGGCGCCGAGATCGCCAATCTCGAGGCCATCGATCCGCTCAAGGTCGATTTCCGCGTGCCGGAGATTTTTCTTTCCTCGATCAGACCTGGCCAGAAGATCGACGTGCGCGTCGACGCGTTGCCCGATCGGGCGTTCACCGGCGAGGTATATGCCATCGATCCATTGATCGACGCCGCCGGCCGTTCGATCGTGATACGCGCCCTAATCGCCAATCCCGACGACGTGCTGCGGCCGGGACTCTTCGCGCGCGTCGTCGTCACGCTCGAGGCGCGCGCCAACGCGCTGTGGGTGCCCGAAGAGTCCATCGTGCCCGTCGGCGATCAACATTTCCTTTTCAAGGTGGTCGATGGCAAGGCCGTCTATACGCGCGTCAGGCTCGGCGAACGCAAGCGCGGCGATGTCGAGATCGTCGAGGGCCTCAACCCGGGCGACGTCGTGGTAACCGCGGGGCTGCTCAAAATCCGCGACGGAATGCCCATCGCCGTGCTGCCCGCCGGCGGCCCGCGAGGCCCCGACGCGCCAACTCAGACCGCGCCCGGAAAAGCGCCGGCGGCGAGCGAGCCGAAATCGGGCGCCCCTTCGGTCGCCGAAGGCAATCGCGCCGGCTGACCGGCGCGCCCGATCGCAGCGGATTCGACGCGCATGACGCTTTCCGAACTTTCGATCCGACGGCCGGTCTTCGCGACCGTACTCAGTCTGGCGGTAACGCTGATCGGGCTTATCTCGTATCAGCGCCTTGCGGTGCGCGAGTATCCCAACATCGACGAGCCGGTGGTCTCGGTCGAGACGAGTTACACCGGGGCGAGCGCGGAGATCGTCGAAAGCCGCGTCACCGTGCCGCTCGAGGATTCGCTCGCCGGAATCGAGGGCATCGACGTGCTGTCCTCGATCAGCCGCCCGGAGCGCAGCCAGATCACGGTGCGCTTCCGGCTTGCCCGCGATCCCGACGGGGCGGCGGCCGACGTCCGCGACCGGGTTGGTCGGGTGCGCGGCCAGCTTCCCGACGAAGTCGATGAGCCGGTCATCGCCAAGGTCGAGGCCGACGCGCAACCGATCATCTATCTCGCCTTCTCCTCCGATCGCCATTCGGCGCTCGACGTCACCGACTACGCCGACCGCTTCGTCAAGGATCGGCTGCAAAATCTGGCCGGTGTGGCGAACGTGCGCATCTTCGGCGAGCGGCGTTACGCGATGCGGCTATGGCTCGATCGCGCGCGGCTCGCCGCCTATAACTTGACGCCGCAGGACGTCGAGGAGGCGTTGCGTCGCCAGAACGTCGAGGTTCCGGCGGGGCGAATCGAAAGCGAGCAACGCGAGTTCACCGTCTTGAGCGAAACCGATCTCAAGACGCCCGAGGAGTTCAGCAACCTCATCATCAGGGAAACCGGCGGGTATCTCGTCCGTCTCAAGGATGTCGGCCGTGCCGAGATCGACGCGCGCGACAAGCGGGTGATCGCCCGCTTCAACGGCAACAGCGCTGTGGCCATCGGCGTCGTCAAGCAATCGACCGCCAATCCGCTCGACGTGTCCAGGGCCGTTCGGGAAGCGCTGCCCAACATCGTTGCCGGCCTTCCCGCCGGCATGAGCGTCGATGTCGCCTACGATTCGTCGGTCTTCATCGACCGCTCGATCAACAACGTCTTCCGCACCATCGGCGAGGCGATCTTGCTGGTCGTCCTGGTGATATTCCTATTCCTGCGTTCGCTGCGGGCGGTGTTGATTCCGGTCGTCACCATTCCGGTGTCGCTGGTCGGCGCGTTCGCGCTGATGCTGCTGTTCGGCTTTTCGATCAACACCTTGACGCTTTTGGCGCTGGTGTTGGCGATCGGACTCGTCGTCGACGACGCCATCGTCATGCTCGAGAACATCAGCCGCTACGTCGAACTGGGCATGCGGCCGTTCGACGCGGCGATCAGGGGCGCCAAGGAGATCGCCTTCGCCATCGTCGCGATGACGATTACGCTGGCCGCGGTCTACGCGCCGGTCGCCTTTCAAACCGGCCGTACCGGCCGCCTGTTCTCGGAATTCGCCCTGACCCTCGCCGGCGCCGTGCTGGTGTCGGGCTTTGTCGCGCTGTCGCTCTCGCCGATGATGTCGTCGCTCCTGCTCAAGGATCACCAGCGCCACGGTTGGCTCTACCGGACGAGCGAAGCGGCCATCGTCGCGACGACCAACGGCTATCGGCGCGCGCTGTCGTTCACGCTCACCATCCGCCCGGCGATCGTCACGATCATGCTGCTCGTCGCCGGCGCGGCTTGGGGTCTCTATCGATCGCTGCCCTCGGAGCTGTCGCCGATCGAAGATCGCGCCACCATCGTCGGCATCGCCATCGCGCCGGAGGGCTCGACCATCGATTTCACCGACCGCTACGCGCGGCGCATCGAACAGGTCTACAAGAACCATCCGATGGTCGAGAAGTTCTTCATGGTCGTCGGCTTTCCGGTGGTCAATCAGGCGATATCGTTCGTCCGCCTGCACGACTGGAGCGAGCGCGCCGTGCCGCAGCAGCAGGTCGTCGGCGAATTGGCGCCGCAGCTTTTCGGCGGCATACCCGGGGTCCTCGCGTTCCCGGTCAATCCGCCCTCGCTCGGCCAAAGCCCGATCGAGAAGCCGGTGCAGTTCGTCCTTCAGACTTCGGCGCCTTATTCCGAGCTCGAGAAGGCGGTCGAACAGCTTGTCGCTGCGGCGCGGCAAAATCCGAGGCTGCTCAATCTCGACGTCGATCTCAAGCTCAATAAGCCGGAGCTCAAGGTCCACGTCGATCGCGAAAAATCGGCGAACCTTGGCATCGATGTCGAGACGATCGGCCGCACGCTTGAAACGATGCTCGGCGGCCGCCAGGTGACGCGCTTCAAGCAGAACGGCAAGCAGTACGACGTGGTGGTTCAGATCGCCGATGTCGATCGCACGAGTCCCCGCGATTTGACGGCGATTTTCGTTCGCGCGCGCGGCGGCCAGATGATTCCGCTGTCCAACCTGGTCACGGTGCAAGAGACGGTCGCGCCCAAGGAGCTCAACCACTTCAACAAGCTGCGCTCGGCCATGATCACCGCGACGATGGCGCCCGGCTACACGCTGGGCGAGGCGCTCGACTTTCTCCAGGCCGAGGCGGCCAAACTGCCGCCCAGCATGGTGAGCGATCTTGCCGGACAGAGCCGCGAGTTTCGCACGTCATCGGCGGGAATCTACGTGACGTTCCTGCTGGCGCTGCTGTTCATTTACCTGGTGTTGTCGGCGCAGTTCGAAAGCTTCATCGATCCGTTCATCATCATGTTGACCGTGCCGCTGTCGATGGCGGGCGCGCTCTTGGCCCTCAAGCTCACCGGCGGCACGCTCAACGTCTACAGCCAGATCGGATTGGTCACCCTCGTCGGCCTGATCACCAAGCACGGCATTCTCATCGTCGAGTTCGCCAATCAGCTTCAAGCGCGCGGCATGGAAAAGCGCGAAGCGGTGATCGAGTCGGCGACATTGCGGTTGCGGCCGATATTGATGACCACCGGCGCGATGGTGCTCGGCTCGGTGCCGCTGGCGACCGCCGTGGGCGCGGGCGCCGAAAGCCGCCAGCAGATCGGCTGGGTGATCGTCGGCGGGCTGCTGCTCGGCACGCTGCTGACGCTGTTCGTCGTGCCGACCGCCTATTCGCTGCTGGCGCGCGTTCATCGGCCGCAGGGCCAACCCGGGCCAGCCGCTGCCGCCAGTCCGCAACCCGCGGAGTGAGCAGATCGGAGGCGCCGATGCGGCGTCCGCAGTCGGGTGGCGAGGTCGATCCGAAGCAGCTTTTTCATGAGGCGTCGATCGCCGCCGAGCGCACCGTCGCAATCGTCCGCATCGTCGTTTCGCTGATCCTCGGCGCCGTTTTTCTTCTGGCGGTGGTGACCCAGATTCCCGATGCCGATGCGTTTATGCATGGACAGATCAGAATCGCCGCGCTCACCATCGGCGGCTATGTCGTCCTCGGCGTCGTTTCGCTGCGGTTGGCGAACGCGGCGCGCTTCCGGCCGTGGATGGCTTGGCAATTCGTCACCCTCGACGTCGCATTCATCCTCGCCAGCATCTGGGCGGGGCTGGCGAATATCGGTATCGGCGGGCGCTACGCGATGATCCTGCCGGTGGTTTGGTTCGCACCGGTCGTCCTTGCCTTCGGCGCCTTGCGGTATGACCCGCTGCTCCAGGCATACGTCGGGGTGCTGATCGCCGGCGGTTTCCTCGCCGGCGCGCTCGCCGACCGCCTGCAATCGGGGCCAGGCAGCGAGCCGCCGCACGCCGCGGTGGCGCGCTTCGTGGCCTTGCCGCCCAACGTCATGCGCGCCGCGATGTTGGCGCTCGCCGCGATGGTCCTTTCGATCGCGGCGTTCCGGGCGCGTCATCTGCTGGTCCGCGCCATCGCCGAGGCGCATCGCAACGCCAATCTCACCCGCTATCTGCCGCCGCAAATCGCCGACTGGCTCGGCCGCACCTCCGCCGACGAGGCACGACGCGGAAGCCGCCACGATGTCGCCGTGTTGTTCGTCGATATTCGCGAATTCGCGACGATCACCGAGACGATGGATCCCGCAAGCGTCGGGCGGCTGCTCGGAGAGTTTCGTCGGCGGATCGCCGTCGTTTGCGACCGCCATGGCGGCGTGATCGACAAGTTCATCGGCGACGGAGCGATGATCGTCTTCGGCGTGCCCGAACCCGGCGTCAACGATGCGCGCGCCGCGCTTGCTTGCGCGCGCGAACTCGCCGCGATGACCGAGGAATGGAATCGTCAACGAACCACGGCCGGCGAGCCGCCAGTTGCCGTCGGGGTGGGCGGGCATTTCGGCCCCGCCTTCTGCGGCGCGGTCGGCGACGAGTCGCGACTGGAGTTCACCGTCATCGGCGATACGGTCAATGTCGCATCGCGCCTCGAGACGGCGACGAAGGAGCACCGCTGCGGATTGATCGTTTCGCGATCGTTGCTGCTCGCCGCCGACGCGCCCGACGCCGCCGACTGGATCGCCTTGCCGGCCCA
>DATFES010000324.1:0-2410 GCA_035250945.1 Alphaproteobacteria bacterium
GACGACCGGCCGCTCGACGCCGAATGCCATTGTTCCGCGTGCGCCGGTTATTCCCGCGCGTACTTACACCACCTGAGCAAGGCCGGAGAGATTCTCGGCGCGATGCTGCTGACGCGCCACAATTTGACGTATTACCAGGACTTGATGGCCGGCTTGCGCGTCGCGATCGAGCGTGGCGCGCTCGCCGCATACGTCGCCGCGTTCGAGCGCCTTCAGGCCGCCGGCGATGTTCCGGCGCGAGGGCCGGCGCGATGAACAGGCTGGCGCCGAGCCGAAGGGCCGTAATAGCGGGAGGCATTGCGCTCACGCTATCGCCGCGGCCTGGATTGTCGCAAGGCGGGAGCGATGACCCGGATCTTGTGACGATCCCCGGCGGCGATTTCGTCATGGGCGATCGTGACGGCGAGCCCGATGAGGCGCCGCGGCCGGCCCATGTCGGCAGGTTCCGAATCATGCGCTTCGAAGTCACGAATCGGCAATTTCGACGCTTCGTCGCCGAGAGCAGCTACGTAACCGATCCCGAACGGGTCGGCCATGGCTACGTTTGGACCAATCAATGGCGGGCGGTCGATGGAGCCGATTGGCGCCACCCCACCGGCCCCGGCAGCGCACTTTCCGGGCTCGACGACCATCCGGTGGTGCAGGTTTCGGCCAACGACGCGGCTGCGTTCGCACGACACCACCGCCTGCGGTTGCCGAGCGAGGAAGAATGGGAATTCGCCGCCCGCGGGCTAGATGGCCGGCGCTATCCTTGGGGCAACGCGCCGCCCGAGCAGGGGAACCTGCGGCGGGCGAATTTCGGTACGCTCGAATGCTGCGCCCCGAGCCGGCGCGACGGCTTTGCCCGCACCGCGCCGGTCGGAAAGTATGCCGCGGGGGTATCTCCCTTCGGCCTGCACGACATGGCGGGGAACGTCTGGGAGTGGACGTCGAGCCGATTTCCCGGCGCGCCCGGCGACGTCGTCATCCGTGGCGGGGGTTGGGGCAACGATCCTTATTGCTTGCGCGTTTCGTACCGCCACGGCAATCCGCCCGACATCGGCCTCGACATGGTCGGATTCCGCTGCGCCGGCGATTGACACGCCGTCGTGCCGATCCCGTCGTCGCCCGGCTCACGCCTTGCGCCTGGGATCTTCGAGACGCTGGCGGACGAACATGATGTGCAGGCGCAAATGGTAGAGGTCTTCGGCGTATGACAGCGGCACCTTGACCTCGCCGACGCGCCGGTGCAGTTCCTCAAGCTCGCCGAGCAGCGCGCGCCGCGCTTCGGCGTCGGTGGCGCGATCGGAATGACGTTCGATTCGGCGTAGGTCCTTATACCAACGGTAGATACGGCGGCGAACCTGCCAGGAGTACGCGGGCGGCGCGAAACGCGCGAGCGGAATGGCGAGGGTCAACAGCGGCAGCAGCATCACCCAAAGACGCTCGACCATCGCGGCGACGCGGAACGGCAAGTAGCGGCGCAGAAACGACGGCCCGGACTCAAGATAACGGCGCGCGCTGGAGTCGAGCGGAAAGTCGATGAAGTCGGCGCTCGGAAACTCGTCGCGTTTGTTGAACAACCCGCGCGGGCGATGGATCTCGTCGGCCGCGCGGAGCAGCAGATCGATCAGCGCCGGATGCAGACCGTCGCGCGCGACAAGCGACGCGACGGGCGCCAGTAGGGTAAGGCCCTCCGGCGGGACTTCGCCGTCGAGATCGATGGCGGCCGCCGGCAGCGTCACGCTGGCGAGATTCTTGAATCGCAGCTTGTAGGCTTCGGCATGGACGAAATTGAGCATGCGCAGATCGGGAGCGTCGAACAGCGGCAGCAGCGGACGCAGATTGGCGGTGACGAAGAACGCCGCATCGATCTCGCCGGCGAGCAAGGCCGCTACCGCAGCTTGTCCGCCAGTGGCCAAGGCCGTGAAATCGCCGCCGCCGACGCCGTTGGCGCTCAAGAGCTCCACCGCCAATCGCTGGACGCCGCTCCCCTCGCTACCGATCGCTATCCGCTTGCCTGCCAGTTCGCGCAATTTCCACGGCTGTCCATCGGCACGCAAGAAAACCCATAGCGGCTCGTAGAAGACGCTGGCGAGCGAAACCAGGCCGGGCGATTGCTCGGGATCGCCGACGCCGCCTTGAACGAATGCGATGTCGGCGCCGTTCTTGGATTGCAGCAGCCGCAGGTTCTCGACCGAGCCGGCGGTGGGCACAAGCTCGAGCGCGACGCCATCGCGCGCCAGTATCTCGCGGTAGCTCTCGGCGAACGCATGATACGCGCCCTCCTGCGATCCGGTCGCCATCTTGAGGCTCGTCGGCGGCGCGGGATCGACGAAGCGATAGGCGATAAAGAACCCCGCGGCGACGAGCAACGCGATCGGGACATAGACCTTGAGCGCATCGCGCAACGACATGCGCCTCCTCCCCC
>DATFES010000243.1:0-5978 GCA_035250945.1 Alphaproteobacteria bacterium
GAGCGTCGAGGCCGAAAGGCGCAGCGTCGCCTCCGCCTGCTTTCTTTGCGCTTCGATCGCCTGCAGCTCGACTGGCCGTCGACCCTTCTGAAGGTCGGCAAGCCGCGCTTCAGCTTGCGAAAGCTGGGCGCGGCGCTGAGCAACGTCGGCCGTCTCCTTGACGTCATCCAGGACATACAGCGGCGCCCCGTCGGCGATCGCGTCGCCCTTGTTCACGAAAAGACGGATCAGCGTTCCCGATACCGGGGCGGCGATGCGCACATAGTCGCCTTCGACATATCCCTGGTACCGGCCCGCCGAATCATCGGCCGCGCCGGCGACACCGATGGCGACGAGCGTCGCCATGATCCACTGCCACACCTGAGCAATAATCTCCATTTCGGCCGCTCCCGTCAGCCGCCCGTCGAAGCGATCCCGTGGACCGCCACCTCGACCAGGTTGCCGAGGAACGCCTCGATATCGAGCGTTTCGCCGGAATGGATCTCGATGGCGTTCTTCCACAATGCGAGGAACAACATCGAGCTGGCGAAGATTCGCACCGTGTTGGCGATATCTATGCTGCGGAACTCGCCGCTCGCGACACCACGCGCGAGCACGCGCGATAAAAGCGCGAAAGCGCGACGGATCACCTCGTCGAGATAAAAGCGCACCAGCTCGGGGAAATTTCCCGATTCGGCGATGATGATCTTCGGGATGGCGCCGGCTTGCGTGCGGCCGAACACGCCGCCTATGGTTGCCAGGATTTCGTCGAGCAGTTTTCGGCTCGATCCCTCGTAGTCGGCGACCCGCGCCTCGATGCGCGCGAGATTGGGCAGCAGCGCCTCGCGAACCACCGCCTTAAGCAGCGCCTCCTTGCCGTCGAAGTAGAGATAGAGCGTGCCCTTGCTCACGCCCGCCCGCGCCGCGACATCGTCGAGCCGGGTGGCGCTGAAACCACGCTCGGAGAATACGGCAAGCGCCGCGGCGAGAATCTCGCTTGGCCGCGCCTCCTTGCGCCGGCGCCAACGCTTGAGGGCTCGCGGCGCGCGTGGATCCGACTGCGCAGCCCCGCCGGTCTGGACCAAGGGTCGGCGCCGATCCTGTAATTTTTCTTTCATCGGTGCATCGCACATTAATAACTGACCAGTCAGTTATTAATATCACGGATGCGACGCAAGTCAAGCTCTTCGCGCCCGCCGGCCGGCCGTGCGTGGCCACGGCGTCGATGCCAGAATGTCGGGCATGGATCTCACCCTCCTCGGCACAGGCTGCCCCCAGGTCGACACGCGGCGCTACGGGCCGGCCAATCTCGTCCGCGCCGCCGGCCTTACCTTTCTCGTCGATTGCGGATCAGGGACCACGCAGCGGCTCCTTAGCGCCGGCTCATCGGGCGCGGCGATCGACGCGGTGTTCCTGACCCACCTCCACTCCGATCACATCGTCGATCTTTACCAGCTCATCGTCTCGAGCTGGCACCAAGGTCGCGATAGGCCTCAACGCGTCTTTGGCCCGTCCGGAACGCGGCGTTATGTCGATGGATTGCTGGCGCTATGGAAGCCCGAGCTCGATCTTCGCATCGCCCATGAGCGCCGGCCGTCCACCGCGGCGCTGGAAGTCCAGGTGGTCGAGTACGCCCACGGCGAAATCTGGCGCGACGGCGGCGTCGCCGTGCGCGCGGTCGAGGTCCGTCATCAGCCGGTCCGCTTCGCTTACGGTTTCGTCTTCGAGGCGAGCGGCCGGCGGCTGGCGTTCAGCGGCGATACGGCCTATTCGCCCGAGCTGATCGCCGCCGCGCGCGGCGCCGATGTCCTCGTGCACGAGTGCTTCATCCATCGCGAGATGCCCCTCGTCGCCGGCGTGCGCACCGCCGAGACGCTCGCCGCCGTCGCGAGCTATCACACGCTTTCGCACGAAGTCGGTAAAGTCGCCCGCGAGGCGGCAGTCGGCTGCCTCGTGCTCAATCACTTCGTCCCGGTACGCTTCGACCAAGCAGCGCTACTTGCCGAAGTGCGCCGCGATTTCGCCGGACCGATCGTCGTCGGCGAGGATCTCATGCGCCTTGATCTTGTCACCGGCGCGTTGAGCCACGCCGGCGGGCTCGTTGGCCTCGGTGCGTTTGCGCCCTGAGCGGCGCGTCAGCTCAACGCAGCGGTGTCGCGCACGACGATCGAAAAACGATCGGCGAGTCCGGCCAAGGCGCCGCGATGCACTTGCTCGGCCGGCATGACGCCGCCGAGCGGATCGGGTAAGTCGCGCGTCGCTGTGGCGCTCGCCACGACGGTCGAGCGATAGCCGAGATCGGTCGCCGCCTTGGCGGTCGCCGCCACGCACATATGCGTCATGAAGCCGGCGAGAATCACCTGCGGTCGGCCGATCTCCTTGAGCACGGCGTCGAGATCGGTCTTGGCGAACGAATTCGGCAGCGATTTGGTTATGGTCTTCTCGCCCTCGCGCGGAGCAAGTTGGTCGACGATCTTCGACATCGGCCCGTCGGGATTGAACAATGCGCCCCCCGGTCGCCCGTGATGGACGACGTGCACCACCGGCACCCCGCGCCGGCGCGCCATCGACAGCAATCGTGCGGCCTCGTCGATCGCCGCGCGCACGCCAGGAAGTTTCAATCCACCATCGACGTACTCGCGCTGACAGTCGATCAGAACCAGCGTCGATTGATCGAGCGGCGAAGGCGCCTGCGGGGCCCCGGCCATCTCCAGCAGCGTTTTGGCGTCGGCGTTTGTCACGGCAGTGCTCCGATCGTGCAGCTTTCGGGCCATGGATAAAACAAGGCCGATGGTCTCTTGGCAAGCTTCCCGATCATCATATTGTTGTTCCTGCCTGCCGCGCCGCGGTCGGTTCTTAAATTCGCCTGAGCACCCGCGCAAGGGACCGAAGATGACCGTCGACCAAGCGCTTGCGGCATCGCTCGTGCTCGTCGCACTCGGCCTTTTCGCCTGGGGTCGATGGCGATACGACCTTGTGGCCCTGATTTCGCTTGCCGCCGGACTAGCGGCGGGCGTCGTTCCGGCGGACCAGGCATTCGTTGGATTCGGTCACCCCGCGGTAGTCACGGTTGTCGCGGTGTTGATCGTCAGCCGCGCCTTGACGTTGTCGGGCGCGGTCGATGGCCTGGCGCGAGCGGTCGTTCCGACCGCCGGCGCGGTATGGCTGCAGATCGGCGCGCTGGCGATCATCGTCGCGACGATGTCCGCCTTCATGAACAACGTCGGCGCCCTCGCCCTGATCATGCCGGCGGCGATCGCCGCAGCCAAAAAATCCGGGCATTCCCCCTCGTTGATCCTTATGCCGATCGCTTTTGCCTCGATGCTTGGCGGCATGACCACGCTCATCGGCACGCCGCCCAACCTGCTTGTCGCGGCGTATCGCGCCGAGGCGGTCGGTCTACCCTTCTCGATGTTCGACTTCGCCCCGGTCGGCGGCGCGGTCGCGTTGATCGGCATACTCTTCGTGGCGCTCGTCGGGTGGCGCCTCATTCCGAAGGGATCGCAAGCCGATCCCAAGGATCGCTTCGACATCGCCGGGTATGTGATGGAGGCGCGCCTGCCCGACGACAGCCCGCTCGCCGGTAAGTCGGTCGGCGAGATCGACGAGATACTTGAAAAGCACGACAGCGATGCATTGGGAATCGTGCGTGAGAAGCGCGAAATTCCTTGGAGCGCCGTGTGGGAGCGCGTCGCTGGCGGCGATGTCCTGATTCTCGAAGGCGCGCCCGACGCCCTCAAGGCCGCGATCGATGGATTGAAACTTGAGCTTCCGGCCGACGACGCGCCGCCTGCGCCACATCTCGAGTCCGAGGAAATGGCGGTCGTCGAGGCGGTGATCATGCCGCGGGCGTTGATCGATGGTCTTACTGCCGAGGAGATCCGGTTACGCTCCCGCTATGACATCAGCCTGCTTGCGGTGGCGCGCGCCCAGTCCCGGCATCGCGGCCGCCTGAAATCGTTCCGTTTCGCCGCCGGCGACGTCCTGCTGTTGCGCGGACCTGGACCACAGATCAAATCGGCGCTGTCCACGCTGGGGCTTCTGCCGCTGGCCAGCCGCGACGTCGGCCTCGGCCGTCCGGCGCGAGCGCTCATCGCGGTGGCGATTACGTTGAGCGCACTGGCGGCTTCCGCCTTTTCGTTGGCGCCAACCGCCGTTTGTTTTCTCGGTGCAGTCGTCGCCCTGATCTTGTCGCGGTGCATTCGCCTCGGCGAAGCCTATGACGCGATCGACTGGCCGATCGTCGTGCTCCTCGGGGCGATGCTGCCGGTCGGCGGCGCGCTCGAGAGCACCGGCACGACGAAGCTCCTCGCCGATCTGCTTCTGTCGGCCGGAAATCAGGTATCGCCGATCGTAATGCTCGCCCTGGTTCTGGTCCTGACCATGACCATCTCGGATGTCGTCAATAACGCGGCGACCGCGGTCATGATGGCGCCGCTCGCAGTCGGAATCGCCCGCGGCCTCGAGGTCAATCCTGATGGATTTCTGATGGCCGTGGCGATCGGCGCCTCGTGCGCTTTTCTGACGCCGATCGGCCATCAAAACAACACTCTGGTGATGGGGCCGGGCGGCTACCGGTTCGGCGACTATTGGCGCATGGGGTTGCCCCTCGAGCTCGTCGTCGTCGCCACCGCGCTGCCGGCGATCCTCGTCATCTGGCCGATGTGACGCTCCTGCCCTGCCGTGGCGGCCGTAGCGGGCCGGGAGGCACCATCCAAAAGCACGACTTGCTCTAACGCCGGTTCCGAAATATTGTCGAAAAAAAGGATAAAAGGCGGTCTTGCCGACGGTTAGCTCATAAACTCTCGCTTTATGGTTAATTTTCGGCTGGCACCTGATCGAAAAGAATAAGTCGGGGAGCGCCCATGACCGATTTGATCTACGCGATCGCGGTGGCGATCACGTTGGCCATTGGTCTTCACTTGAGCGTCGTAAGCGGATGCGCCGCGAGCGCGGCGGCTGATCGCGACAAGCGTTATGGACGCCGCGACGAGATGATCGCGCTCGTTTCGCGGAGCCTCGGCATCGCGTCGGGAATCGCCGGCGTCGCCTTCGGAATGCGGGTTCTGACGCTTCTCGGCATCGCCTTGGTCGCGCTCTACGCGATCATGACGGCGCGGCGTCTGGCGATGATTCCGGCCCAACTCGAGCTGCCGCTGATCGTGCTGTCGTTCATGGCGGCGGTTCCGATCGTGCTCTTACGCAAATTCGGCGGAATCTGAGGGACGGGGTGGCGAACAACTGCAAGGGGGGCAGCAGTGACGACCATTGACATCGATACAAGGGCGCCGATCGACGCGCTCATGCGCACAGGCGAACTCTCGACGCACGCAGGCTGGGCGCTGCGCAAGGCCGGGTTTCGTCAGTTGACCGATATATGCCTGTTGTCGCGCGATGACCTGCTGTGCGTCCAGCGGCTCGGCAGCAAGGGCCTGCGCGAGGTGGAGCGGGCGCTGGCGACGCGCGGCTTGTCGCTCTCGGGCTAGACGGTGGTCGAAGTTCTCCCCGGGCGCCCCTGACGTTCGAGCCGGCGGGCGGTCACTCGCGCGCCTTGCCGATGAGGTATGCCGCGACGTCGGCGGCTTTCGGTTTGATCGCACCCGGATCGCCGCCGTCGAGCGTCGCGCGCACGAGAAGTTGCGTCGCGACGTTGGCGATGTTCGCCTTGAAAATGCCGCGCGCCCCCTTGAGTTTCGGGTAGTAGGTCGGATCGACGGTTTTCTCGCGCGCCGCGAGGCGCGTCAATATGGCCGCCTCGTCGCCGTCGTCGATCGGCTCCTTGCGCACCAGCTTCCAGTCGTTGACGCCGGCGAACCCAGCCTCGTTGAGCGAGGCGACCGCGGCGGCGGCCTCGCCCTCGACAACGCCGACCTTGTAGGTGTGCTTGGTGTGGCCGACATCGGCGCTCCATTTCTGGAACGTTTGGCTGCGGGCGACGTAGATGGTTGGCACGCCACGCTCCCTGTTCAACTTTCGCCAAACTCCAGGATGGGCGTCGG
>DATFES010000253.1:0-3088 GCA_035250945.1 Alphaproteobacteria bacterium
GCGCGCCGGCCTTCGAGTTTCAGCCGCACCGCATGGGCGTGCGTCACGAGCGTGAGATTGGCGCGATTCCTGATCGGATGGAGGAACGCCTTGGCGGCGCTCCAGCGCAGGCCATTGCGCTGCGTCACCTGGAAATACCCGCAGCCTTCGTTATCGCCGCGATTGAAATCGTCGCTCCGCGGGATGCCGGCCTCTTCGGCGGCGGCGATGAAGGCATCGAGAACCGGCAGCCGTATGCGCTGCTCGGTCACCGCAAGCGGGCCGCCGGTGCCATGCGCCTCGTCGGGCCCTCGAACCTGGTCTTCGGACTTCTTGAAATAGGGCAGCACGTCGTCCCAACCCCAGCCGGCGTTGCCGAGCTGGCGCCATTGATCGTAGTCGCGCGCCTGGCCGCGCATGTAGATATGGCCGTTGATCGCCGAACAGCCGCCGAGCGTCTTGCCGCGCGGATAGTTCAGCGCTCGGCCGCCGAGCCCGGGATCGGGCTCGGTTACGAAACACCAATCGGTTCGCGGGTTGTGCATCGTCTTGAAATATCCGACCGGAATGTGAATCCAGATGTAGTCGTCCTTGCCGCCAGCCTCGAGCAGCAGGACGCGGATCGACGGGTCCTCCGTTAGGCGATTGGCCAGCACGCAGCCAGCCGAGCCCGCGCCGACGACGATGTAGTCGAATGTTCCGATGGGTGCGGTCGGGGCGCTCGATGCGGACATAGGTGCTTCCCTGGATTGGTACGGCCGGCGTCGACGCCCGACCGCTCATGTTAGCCCACGCCGGCATTCTGCCGCGCGACAAGAAATCGGCGCAATGCTGTGAAGCGCCTCACAAGCATGTCCCGCCAGGCCGTGCGATGACGATCCCGCCTCGAAAAGTACGCTCGGCGAGTTTAGCCGATCGGACCCGCACCACCCCACGGAGGAGGATCGAATGCCATCGTTTTCGCGTCACACAACGTCGAATGTCGCCGCCGGTCTCGTCGGTCTGGCGTCATTCGCACTCGCGTCTGCTTCCGCTGTCGCCGTCAACCTCGAATACGCGCGCGACTACGAGATCGCCTTTCTCGACGCCTGCGGGGGCAAAACCGCCGCGCCGGTCTGCCAGTGCGCCATGGAAACGATCCAGGATGAAATGACGTTCCAGGCCTTCGCCGAGGCGATCGCTCGCAATGGAGGCGATCTGTCGAACGTGCCGTGGTGGAACGCCATCGTTTCGACGGCGCTCGCCAAGTGTCGTAGCGCGCCAATGCGAGTGGCAAGTCGTACTGCGGTCCTGACGGCGGATCCTGTCGGCGATGGTTGCCGGGACGCCGGGCAGCTGGCCGCCGAGGCCCAGTCTGCGGCGCAGATTTCCGACTAGTAGTCGAATGGAATGCGGGCGCCGCCGCTCACCGCGCGCGCCCGCGTTCCTTGCCGTTCGGCGCGCCGACGACGAAAGGCACGAAAGCGACGGGTAGATGCTCCGATCTGGCGATCGCCCCGTCTGCGGCTTTGACGATCCGCGTCAACATCTGGCCGTTTGGCCACGAGCCGATCGGTATGACCATGCGGCCGCCGGTTCCGAGTTGCTCGAGGAGGGCGCTTGGAATTTCAGGCGCCGCCGCGGTGACTATGATGGCGTCGAATGGGGCATGTTCGGGCCAACCCTCGTTGCCGTCGCCAATGCGCACTTGGACGTTTTTGTATCCTAGCGCGGCCAGCCGTTCGGCTGCCGCCTTGGCCAGCGAGGCGACGACCTCGACCGTGTAGACCTCGCCGGCGAGCTCGGCCAGGATCGCCGCCTGATAGCCCGAACCCGTACCGATCTCGAGGACCCGATCAGCGGGCGTCAGATCCAGCAATTCGGTCATGATTGCGACCACGAAGGGCTGCGAGATTGTCTGGCCGTGGCCGATCGGTAACGCAGTGTTGAGATAAGCGAGACGCCGCTCCGTCTCGGGGACAAACGCTTCGCGGCGCACACGGGCCAACGCCGCGCGAACGCGCGGCGACAGGCGCGCGCGGCCGGTCAAGCGGGCCGTCTCCTGTGCGTCGCTGTCGATTTCCTCGAGAAGGCGCTCGCGCTCGAGCATGTATGATGAGTATGAGCGCCCCGACGCCGAAGCGCCATTGGCGAGTGACGCCGTCGGGCGGCATCGGCGCTATACTCGCACAGTTCGTCGGCCAAGCTACCGACCGGGACCGCCCGATGCTGGAAATCATCGTCGAACGATGGACCAATCGCGACGGCAGCGAGGAATTCCTGTGGTCCGTATGGGCCGACGGGCGGCGGATCGACATGGGCGGTCCGCTCAAGGATGCCGGGGCGGCGGCAAGAGCCGGGCAACGTTTCTGTAGGATGAAGCTGGGATCCGCGGCCGATCGCATCACGCGGCTGTAAACCGCCGCGCCGCACCGACTCTACTCCCTCTCAACTCCCTTAATTCGACGCCGACCGCGCTCGCCGCCGGAGCGGTCCCACGCCAATTGGTTAAAAAGCAATCCATTAGAGAATGGAAATAAGTATTGACGACTCAATACTAAATAAAACAGAGTATCGTGCTTGAATGAGGAGAGACGACCGAAAGGCTAGTGGAAACCGCCTGCGTCGTTTCATTTCATTTTGTTTTCGCTGAATCCCTAGGGGAAAGGGCTCGGCGCATGGCTTGCGCAGAAACAGGCGACCGGCGTTTTGGCGGTGAAACCTATTTCGTTAGTTCTCGGCCGTGTCGGTGGATCGGGACTGGGCGCCTGCGGACGAAACCGGGGCGGCCTGTTAGTCGGCGCCATTGCTATTGCCTCGCTAGCCTTCGCAGGACCGGCAGTCGCTGCTTCGGCGCTTGATCGCGACCGGGCGGCGCCGACGGCAGCGCAGCTTGCCCAGCCCACGCAGCCGGCGGAGCGCACGATCCGGGGCCTGGTGTTTCTGTCCGATCCAGGGCAGATCCGCCGGCAGGGTTGGCTGGCGACGACAGGCGTGCGGGTCGATGCCGTGCCGCTGCTGCAGGACGAGCGCTTTCGCGCCATCGCCGAGCGCTACCTCGGCCGACCAATCGAGATAGACATACTGCGCGAGCTGGTCGCCGAGACGATCGCTTTCGCCCGGCAGGTAA
>DATFES010000254.1:0-8487 GCA_035250945.1 Alphaproteobacteria bacterium
TGATGTGCGTTTCTATCTCGTGGCGATCCTATTCATCATTTTCGATCTCGAAGTCGCATTCTTGTTTCCATGGGCGATTTCGCTGGGCGAGATCGGCGCTTTCGGATTCTGGTCGATGGTCGTTTTCCTTGGCGTGCTGACCGTCGGGTTCATATATGAGTGGAGAAAGGGAGCGTTGGAATGGGAATGAACCAGCACGCCCCCGTCACCATGCCGGGCGACGGCGCGAAGCTGACGCCGGGCGCGGCGCAAGATGCGCTGCTGCGCACAGTGAGCGACGAATTGACCGACAAGGGATTCGTCGTGGCGCAGATCGACAAGTTGGTGGCGTGGGCGCGCACCGGCAGCCTGTGGCCGATGACATTCGGCTTGGCGTGCTGCGCGGTCGAAATGATGCACACGGCGGCGAGCCGCTACGATCTCGACCGATTCGGCATCGTGTTCCGGCCAAGCCCGCGCCAATCGGACGTCATGATTGTCGCCGGCACGCTGTGCAACAAGATGGCGCCCGCCTTGCGCAAGGTCTACGACCAGATGGCCGAGCCGCGCTGGGTGATCTCGATGGGATCGTGCGCCAATGGCGGCGGCTATTACCACTACTCTTATTCGGTGGTGCGCGGCTGCGATCGAATCGTGCCGGTCGACATCTACGTTCCTGGGTGCCCGCCGACCGCCGAAGCGCTGCTTTACGGCATCTTGCAGCTCCAGAAGAAAATAAAACGAACTACGACCATCGTCCGCTGATCCACCTATCGGAAGATCGATGAACCAGGCTCTCCAGGAACTTGGCGATCACATCGCGGCTGCGCTGCCCCACCAGGTGTTGTCGGTCGGGCAGCGGTTGGACGAGTTGTCGATTACAGTCAACCCGGCGGCGATCGTCATGGTCCTTACGTTCCTGCGCGACGACGCGAACTGCCAGTTCAAGTTGCTGATGGACGTATGCGGGGTCGACTATCCCGAACGCGATAAGCGATTCGACGTCGTCTACAATCTGCTGTCGATCAAGCACAACCAGCGCGTCCGCGTGAAGCTGGCGACCGACGAGAACACGCCGGTTCCCTCGGTGACATCGGTGTTCAGCTCCGCCGGCTGGTTCGAACGCGAGACGTGGGACCTATACGGCGTGTTCTTCTCCGACCATCCGGATCTGCGCCGCATCCTCACCGATTACGGCTTCGAGGGACATCCGCTGCGCAAGGACTTTCCACTCACCGGATTCGTCGAGCTGCGTTACGACAACGAGCAGAAACGCGTCGTATACGAGGCCGTGCAGCTTACCCAGGACTTCCGCAGTTTCGATTTCCTGTCGCCGTGGGAGGGCATGACTCCGGTCTTGCCAGGCGACGAGAAGGCGGGCGAGACGGGCGGGGAGGGCAAGGGCTGATGGCGGAGGTCCAGATCAAGAACTACTCGCTCAATTTCGGACCGCAGCATCCGGCGGCGCATGGCGTTCTCCGCCTCGTCCTCGAGATGGACGGCGAGGTAGTCGAGCGCGCCGATCCGCATATCGGCCTGTTGCACCGCGGCACCGAGAAACTGATCGAGTACAAGACGTATCTGCAGGCGGTGCCGTATTTCGACCGCCTCGATTATGTCTCGCCAATGTGTCAGGAGCACGCCTTCGCGCTGGCCGTCGAGAAACTGCTTGCGATCACGCCACCGCCGCGCGCGCAGTATATTCGCGTGCTGTTCGCCGAGATCACGCGCATTCTCAATCATCTTCTCAACGTCACGACCTTCGCGCTCGACGTCGGCGCAATGACGCCGCTTCTGTGGGCCTTCGAGGAGCGCGAGAAGCTGATGGAATTCTACGAGCGCGTGTCGGGCGCTCGACTGCACGCGGCCTATTTCCGTCCCGGCGGCGTGGCGCAGGACATGCCAGTCGGGCTCGCCGACGACATCCGCAAATTCATCGAGACGTTCCCCAAGGTGGTCGACGACATCGAGCAGCTTCTCACCGAGAACCGCATCTTCAAGCAGCGCACGGTCGACATCGGCAAGGCGAGCGCGGCCGAAGCCTGTGATTGGGGATTTTCGGGTCCAATGCTCCGCGCTTCGGGCGTACCGTGGGATTTGCGCAAGGCGCAACCCTATGACGCCTACGAGGACATGGATTTCGACGTGCCGATCGGCAAGAACGGCGACTGCTACGATCGCTACCTTGTGCGCATGGAGGAGATGCGGCAGAGCCTCAAGATCATGCGCCAGGCCCTCGACAAGATGCCGGGCGGGCCGGTGAAGGTCGACGACCGCAAGATCACGCCCCCGCCGCGCGCCGAGATGAAGCGTTCGATGGAGGCCTTGATCCATCATTTCAAGCTCTACACCGAGGGCTATCACGTGCCGGCCGGCGAGACTTACACCGCCGTCGAGGCGCCCAAGGGCGAGTTCGCCGTCTACCTCGTGTCGGACGGCACCAATCGGCCATACCGCTGCAAGATTCGCGCGCCGAGCTACGCCTTCCTTCAGGCGACCGATTTTCTCGGCAAGGGCCATATGTTGGCCGACGTGGTGGCGATCATCGGCGCGCAGGACATCGTCTTCGGCGAGATCGACCGATGAGCGGCGGCGAAGCAAAGCACGCAACGCAACCGGCGCATTTCGCCTTCACGCCGGAAAATCTTGCCGCGGCGCGGAGAATCATCGCCAAGTACCCGGCCGGCCGGCAGGCGAGCGCGGTGCTGCCGCTGCTCGATCTGGCGCAGCGTCAGAACGACAACTGGCTGCCGCGCGCGGCGATGGAATACGTCGCTGGCCTGCTCGAAATGGCGCCGATCCGTGTCTACGAAGTGGCGACCTTCTATACCATGTTCAACCTGCAGCCGGTGGGCAAATGGCTCCTGCAGATTTGCACCACGACGCCATGCTGGATTCGCGGTAGCGATGAGGTGGTCAAGGCATGCGAGCGCAAGCTCGGCATCGGCATGAACCAGACCACGCCCGACGGCAAGTTCACGATGCGCGAGGTGGAGTGCCTCGGTGCCTGCGTCAACGCGCCGATCATCCAGGTCAACGACGATTTCTACGAGGACCTCGACGGCGAACGCACGATCAAGCTGTTGGAGGCGCTCGAACGCGACCAACCGCCGGCGCCCGGCTCGACGATCGGCCGTCAGACGTCGGCGCCGATCGGCGGGCCGACCACGCTGACAAGCCGCGCGGCAGCTCCCAGCGCCGGAGACGGGCGATGCTGAAGGACGCCGATCGCATTTTCACCAATCTCTATGGCATCGAGGACTGGCGCCTCGAGGCGGCGCGCGCGCGCGGCAATTGGGACGGCACGAAGGATCTCATCCTCAAGGGCCGCGATTGGATCGTCGAACAGATCAAGACGTCCGGCCTACGCGGGCGCGGCGGGGCGGGATTTCCGACCGGCATGAAATGGTCGTTTATGCCCAAGCAGTCCGACAGCCGGCCGAGTTATCTCGTCGTCAACGCCGACGAATCCGAGCCTGGCACCTGCAAGGATCGCGACATCATGCGCCACGATCCGCAGACCTTGATCGAAGGATGCCTGTTGGCGGGCGTCGGCATGGGCGCACATGTCGGCTACATCTATATCCGCGGCGAGTTCGTCAACGAAGCCCATCGCTTGCAGGCGGCGATCGACGAGGCCTATGCGGCGGGACTGATCGGCAAGAATGCCTGCAGTTCCGGGTTCGACTTCGAACTCCATCTCCATCGCGGCGCCGGAGCATACATCTGCGGCGAGGAGACGGCGCTGCTCGAAAGTCTGGAGGGCAAGAAAGGCCAGCCGCGCCTCAAGCCGCCGTTCCCGGCGGCGGTCGGCCTTTATGGCTGCCCGACGACCGTCAACAACGTCGAGACGATCGCCGTCGCGCCGACCATCTTGCGCCGCGGCGCGGCGTGGTTCGCCGGCCTCGGACGGCCGAAGAACAGCGGCACAAAGGTCTTCTGCATCTCGGGGCACGTCGACAAGCCGTGCAATGTCGAGGAGGAGATGGGAATTCCGCTGCGCGAGCTGATTGACCGCCATGCCGGCGGCGTTCGCGGCGGCTGGGACAACCTACTGGCGGTCATTCCCGGCGGATCGTCGGTGCCGCTTGTGCCGAAGTCGGTGTGCGACGAGCTGCTGATGGATTTCGATTCATGCCGCGAGGCGCGTTCGGGCCTCGGCACCGCCGCGGTGATCGTCATGGACAAGTCGACCGACGTCGTACGGGCGGTCACGCGGCTGTCCAAGTTCTACATGCACGAGAGCTGCGGCCAATGCACGCCGTGCCGCGAGGGTACTGGCTGGATGTGGCGCGTGATGACGCGGATGGTCGACGGTCGGGCGACGGTCGAGGAAATCGACACCCTCGAGGACGTGACCCGACAGGTCGAGGGACACACGATCTGTGCGCTCGGCGATGCCGCGGCGTGGCCGATTCAGGGCTTGATCCGCCATTTCCGGCCCGAGATGGAACGGCGCATCGCGGAATACCGTTCGCGCGCCCGCGCGGCGGCGGAATAGGCGGCGGGAGGCGCTTCGAAGCTTCATGCCCAAGCTGACGATCAACGGGCAAGCGGTCGAGGTTCCGTCGGGCGCCACGGTGCTGCAGGCGTGCGAACTGGTCGGCGTCGAGGTTCCGCGTTTTTGTTATCACGAACGCCTTTCGATCGCCGGCAATTGCCGCATGTGCCTCGTCGAAATGGAGAAATCGCCGAAGCCCATCGCCTCGTGCGCGATGCCGGTCGCCGACGGCATGGTGATCAAGACCGACACGCCGATGGTGCACAAGGCGCGCAACGGCGTGATGGAGTTCCTGCTCATCAACCATCCGCTCGATTGCCCGATCTGCGACCAGGGCGGCGAATGCGACCTGCAAGACCAGGCGATGGCCTACGGCTACGACCGCAGTCGCTACGCCGAGAACAAGCGCGCGGTCGAGGACAAGGATCTCGGCCCGCTGGTCAAGACCATCATGACGCGATGCATTCATTGCACGCGTTGCATCCGGTTCGCCACCGAAGTGGCAGGCGTCGAGGAGTTGGGCGCGACTGGCCGCGGCGAGCATATGGAAGTGGGCACCTATGTCGAAAAGGCGCTTTCCTCCGAGCTATCGGGCAACATCATCGATCTTTGCCCGGTTGGCGCGTTGACCTCGAAACCCTATGCCTTCGTGGCGCGGCCGTGGGAGTTGCGCAAGACGGAGTCGGTCGACGTGATGGACGCGGTCGGCTCCAGTATCCGGATCGATTCGCGAGGCTCCGAAGTCTTGCGTGTGCTGCCGCGGGTCAACGAGGATGTCAACGAGGAGTGGATATCCGACAAGACGCGCTTCGCCTGCGACGGCCTCAAGCGGCAACGTCTCGATCGGCCGTATGTCCGCCGCGAGGGAAAGCTGCAGCCGTCGAGCTGGCGCGAGGCTTTCGCCGTCATAGCCGCGCGGTTCAAGACCGTGACCGGCGCCAAGATCGCGGCCATTGCCGGCGACCTCGCCTGCGCCGAATCGATGGTGGCGCTCAAGGATCTGATGGCGGCGCTCGGCTCCCCCCATCTCGATTGCCGGCAGGACGGCGCCAAGCTCGATGTCTCGACGCGCGCCGCCTATATCTTCAACAGCACGATCGCCGGCATCGACCAGGCCGACGTATTGCTCCTGGTCGGGACGAATCCGCGCTGGGAAGCGCCGGTGCTCAATGCGCGCATCCGCAAGCGGTGGCTGACCGGCAGGCTCAAGATCGCGGCGATCGGTCCGCAGCTCGACCTTACTTATCGCTACGATTATCTTGGCCCGGGCCCGCAGACGCTCGCGGACCTCGCCGCCGGCCGTCACGTTTTCGCCGATACGCTCAAGAACGCGAAGCGCCCGATGCTGGTTCTCGGCCAGGGCGCCTTGCGGCGCCCCGACGGCGCGGCGATTCTGGCGCTGGCGCGACAGACGGCCGATACATGCGGCTTGGTCAAGGACGGGTGGAACGGTTTCAACGTGCTGCACGTCGCGGCGGCACGGGTGGGCGGCCTGGATGTGGGATTTACGCCCGGGCCGGGCGGCCGCGACGTCGCGGGGATTCTTGATGGCGCGTCCGATGGCGCGATCGAGTTTCTTTACCTGCTCGGCGCCGACGAGATCGATACCGCGCGGCTCGGCAAGGCGTTCGTCGTCTACCAGGGCCATCACGGCGACCGAGGAGCGGAGCGCGCCGACGTGATCTTGCCCGGCGCCGCGTACAGCGAGAAGAACGCAACGTACGTCAATACCGAAGGTCGGGTGCAACAGGCGCGCATCGCGGTCTTTCCGCCAGGCGAGGCGCGCGAGGATTGGAAAATCATTCGCGCGTTGTCCGAGGCGGTGGGCCGGCGACTCCCATACGATTCGCTCAAGCAGGTGCGCGCTCGCCTCGCGGCGGCGAATGCAGCGTTCGCCGAGCCCGGCGCGGCGCAACCGTCGTCGGCCTGGGGCGAATTCGGCGTCGCGGGGCCGGTCGATCCGACGCCTTTCGCCAGCCCGATCGCCAATTTCTATATGACCGATCCGATCAGCCGGGCGTCGGCGACGATGGCGCGCTGCACCGAGTCGCTCATCGCGCCGATTGCGGGCAGGACCGGCACCCATGGCTGATTTCCTCGCCGTTTACGCGCTGCCCGGTGGGATCATCGTCGCCCAGATCCTGGCGATCGTCGTGCCGCTGCTGGTCGCGGTTGCGTTCCTGACGCTCGCCGAACGCAAGGTCATCGCGGCGATGCAATTGCGCAGGGGACCGAACGTCGTCGGCCCATTCGGCGTGCTGCAGCCCTTCGCCGACGGGCTGAAACTGCTGCTCAAGGAGACGGTGATACCGTCGGGCGCCAACCGCATCGTCTTCATCGCGGCGCCGATGCTGACCTTCACCTTGAGCTTGGTGGCGTGGGCGGTGATTCCCTTCGATGTCGGCGTGGTGCTGGCCGACATCAATGTCGGCATCCTCTATCTCTTCGCCATCTCCTCGCTCAGCGTCTATGGCATCATCATGGCCGGCTGGGCGAGTAACTCGAAATACGCGTTTCTCGGCGCGCTTCGTTCGGCGGCGCAAATGGTGTCGTACGAAGTCTCGATCGGTTTCGTGATCATTACGGTGCTGCTCTGTGTCGGTTCGCTTAACATCACCGACATCGTGCTGGCGCAGAAAAACGTCTGGTTCTTCGCGCCCTTGCTGCCGATGTTCGTCATCTTCTTCGTCTCGGCGCTCGCCGAGACGAACCGCTCGCCATTCGATCTTCCGGAAGGCGAATCCGAGATAGTGGCGGGCTACTTCGTCGAATACTCGTCGATGAGCTTCGCGCTGTTCTTTCTCGGCGAGTATGCGGCGATGATCCTGATGAGCGCGATGACCTCGATCCTGTTTCTCGGTGGCTGGCTGCCGCCGATCGATGTCGCGCCGCTCAATTGGATACCGGGCCCGGTGTGGTTTGCGCTCAAGGTGTCATTCTGCTTGTTCATGTTTCTGTGGGTCCGGGCGACGTTGCCGCGCTACCGCTACGATCAGCTCATGCGCCTCGGCTGGAAAGTGTTCCTGCCGTTCTCGTTGCTTTGGGTCGTCGTCACCGCCGGCGCGCTGATGGCGTTCGGCTGGGTCCCGCGCTGAACTCGGGGGGAGGGAAGGAGCTTCGCCATGGCCGTCCTCGATCGCGCCGCGCGCAGCCTGGTGCTCTGGGAGATTCTCTCCGGGCTGGGCCTGACGCTGCGCTATTTCTTCCGTCCGAAAGTGACGCTCAACTATCCCTTCGAGAAAGGCCCGATCAGTCCGCGCTTTCGCGGCGAGCACGTGCTGCGCCGCTATCCTAACGGCGAGGAACGCTGCATCGCCTGCAAACTGTGCGAAGCGATCTGCCCGGCTCAGGCGATCACCATCGAGGCGGAAGCGCGCGCCGACGGCAGTCGCCGCACGACGCGCTACGACATCGATATGACCAAGTGCATCTATTGCGGCTATTGCCAGGAGGCGTGTCCGGTCGACGCGATCGTCGAGGGACCGAATTTCGAGTTCGCCGCCGAGACGCGCGAGGAGCTGATGTACAACAAGGAGAAGCTGCTCGCCAATGGCGACCGCTGGGAATCCGAAATCGCAGCCAACCTCGCCGCCGACGCGCCGTATCGCTGAGACGGGGTGTCGAGGTGAACCGGCACGACATCGAATATCGACCGCGCGTCGGACGCGACGACGGGCGAGGGCGCGCATGATCATCCAGGCGTTGGCTTTCTATTTGTTCTCGGCGATCGTCGTGGCGGCGGGCGCGATGGTGATCTGCGCCCGCAATCCGGTGCATTCGGTGCTGTTCTTGATCATGGCGTTTTTCAACGCCGCCGGGTTATTCGTGCTGATGGGCGCCGAATTCTTGGCGATGATCCTTGTCGTCGTCTATGTCGGCGCCGTCGCCGTCCTGTTTCTCTTCGTGGTCATGATGCTTGACGTCGATTTCGCCGCGCTGCGCGAGGGATTCCTGCGTTACGCCCCGATCGGCGGCGCCATCGGCCTGGTCCTGCTGGCCGAATTGGT
>DATFES010000264.1:0-4593 GCA_035250945.1 Alphaproteobacteria bacterium
GAATTGTGTGTCGAGGAGCTGGAAGCCGCCGCGCTTAAGCCGCGCCACCAAATGGACGAGCGCCACCTTGCTGGCGTCGGCCGCGCGGCTGAACATGCTTTCACCGAAAAACGCGCCGCCGAGTGCCACCCCGTAGAGACCGCCGGCCAAAGCGGGGCCCTGCCAGCATTCGACGCTGTGCGCGTGGCCAAGATCGTGCAGCTCGCCGTACAAACGCTGAATTTCGACGTTGATCCAGGTCGCTCGGCGGCGCGGGCCAGGCGCGGCGCAGGCGCCGATCACCGCGCGAAACGCCTTGTCGGCGGTGACTTCGAATGCGTCGCGCCGCAGGGTCTTGCGCAGGCTGCGCGGGACGTGGAAATCGTCGAGCGGCAGCACGCCACGCCGGTCGGGATCGACCCAGAACAGCTCGGGGTCCTCGGCGGTCTCCGCCATCGGGAACAGTCCGACGGCGTAAGCGCGCAAGAGTAGATCCGACGTCAACTCGGTCATTGGCCGCTCGTACCATGGGCCGGACAAAAGCGTAATTAGCTTCCGGCCCTCATGCTTCGACAGGCTCGGCGTGAGGGCCTCGTCCAGAGCCTGTCGAAGGACGAGGCCCAACCCCGTATCTCGATGATCGCTGGTCCCAGGTGTTACTTGAGCCCGACGAAACGCTCAAGCCAATGGATGTCGTAGGTACCGTCGATGAATGCCGGCTGCTGGATGATGCGCCGGTGCAACGGCAGCGTGGTGTCGATGCCGCCGATGACGTACTCCTCGAGCGCGCGGCGCAGCCGCATCAGGCACTCGTTGCGCGTCTTGCCGTGGACGATCAGCTTGGCGACCATGCTGTCGTAATTGGGCGGCACGCGATAACCCGAATACAGGGCCGAATCGACGCGCACGCCGAGCCCGCCGGGCGGATGGTACTCGGTAAGCCGCCCAGGCGCGGGCGCGAAGGTCTCGGGATGTTCGGCGTTTACCCGGCACTCGATGGCGTGGCCCAGAAACACCACGTGCGCCTGCTCGATGGCGAGCGGGGCGCCGGTGGCGATGCGGATCTGCTCGCGCACCAGATCGAGGCCGCAGACCATCTCCGTCACCGGATGCTCGACCTGGAGCCGAGTGTTCATCTCGATGAAAAAAAACCGGCCGTCCTGGTACAGGAACTCCACCGTGCCGACGTTGCGATAGCCGAGCTTCATCAGCGCCTGGCAGACGATGTCGCCGATCTCGGCGCGCTGCGCGGCGTTCAGCGCAGGCGACGGACTCTCCTCGATCACCTTCTGGTGGCGGCGCTGGAGCGAGCAATCGCGCTCGCCGAGATGAACGATACTGCCGTGCGCGTCCGCAAGAACCTGGATCTCGATATGGCGGGGATGGTCGAGATACTTCTCGATGTAGACCGTCTGGTCGCCGAAACTGGCGCCCGCCTCGGCGCGAGCGGCGGCGAATGCGTCGGCCAGCGCGGTCTTGTCGCGCGCCAACTTCATTCCAGTGCCGCCGCCGCCTGCCGCCGCCTTGATCAACACCGGAAAGCCGATGCTCGCCGCCAGTTCAAGCGCGGCATCGACGTCGTCGATTGCGCCGGCGGAACCGGGGACAATCGGGATGCCGAGTTCGGCCATCGCTTTCTTTGCGGCGATCTTGTCGCCCATCATGCGAATATGCTCGGGCGACGGGCCGATGAAGGTGAACCCGTGCTCCTCGACCATCGCCGCGAAATCGGCGTTTTCGGCGAGAAAGCCATAGCCGGGGTGGACGGCGTCGGCGCCGGTGATCGTCGCCGCCGACAGAATGGCGGCGGCGTTAAGGTAGCTCTCGCGGGCCGGCGGCGGTCCGATACACACCGTCTCGTCGGCGAGGCGGACGTGCATGGCGTCGGCGTCGGCGGTGGAGTGGACTGCGACCGTCGAAATCCCCAACTCGCGGCAGGCGCGGTGTATGCGCAGCGCGATTTCGCCGCGATTGGCGATCAGGACTTTCTCGAACATCGCCCGTAATCCTGGCCGGCGCGGCGGACGGGAGTCGGCTTGACGGGGACCGGCGCGGCGATGCGGCTCATTCGATGACGAGCAGCGGCTCGCCGTACTCGACAGGTTGCCCGTTGGCGACCAGCACCTGCGTCAGCTCGCCGGCGCGGGGGCTGCGAATTGGGTTCATCACCTTCATCGCCTCGATGATGAGCAGCGTTTGCCCTTCCTTGATCTTATCGCCGACGCGAACGAAAGGCGACGCGTCGGGCTCGGGCGCTAGGTAGACCGTGCCGACCATTGGCGCCGTCACGGCGCCGGCCGGCGGACCAGCGGCCGTGGTCGCCGCGGTGACGATCGCCGGTGCGCCGTTCGTCGAGGCTGCGATCGCCGCTGGCGCGCCAGCGACCGTCGTCGGCCTTGCGACGCGGATCCGGCGGTCGCCCTCGGCGTATTCGATCTCGCCGAGCCCGGTCTCGGTCAATATGTCGGCCAGCGCGCGAATGAGATCGGGGTCGATCGCGAACTTGGATTCGGACTTGGGCGCCATCACCCCTCGCCACCGGAAATGACGCGCGTCAGCGCGTCAAGCGCGTAAATGTAGCCCTGGCCGCCGAAGCCGCAGATGACGCCGCGTGCGGCGGCGCTGACATGCGAGTGGTGGCGGAAGGGCTCGCGCGCGTAGATGTTCGACAGGTGCACCTCGACAACCGGAAGCTCGCACAGGAGGAGCGCGTCGAGGACCGCGACCGAGGTATGGCTTAACGCTCCCGCATTTATCACGATGCCTTCGGCGGTGCCGCGCGCCTCGTGGATCCACTCGACCAGCTCGCCTTCATGGTTGCTCTGGCGAAAATCGATCGCCAGCCCAAGCTCGGCGCCACGCTCGCGGCAGGCAACCTCGATGTCGCCCAAGGTTTCGCGCCCGTAAATCTCGGGTTGACGCACGCCGAGCATATTCAGATTGGGTCCGTTCAGCACCAGAATGGTCGGTTGGGCGGCCACGGGCGTGACCCTTGTGCTGTCGTTGGCGACGCCGCCCTTATAACACGGCGCTCCGTCGGCGCAATCGCCACCGACCCGACGCAGCGAGGGAAAAAACCCAGGCGGGTTGGGGATTTTTACTTTTCATTGCGGGGAATCGCGCTATATATCCGACTCGACGCACCCGCACGTGCCTCTGGCCCCCGGCCCAGCGAGGGTTTCGGGTTGTTTACGCAACGACGTTAGGCGTCCTTCCCTTGTGCGACCGCCTCAATTGGGGCCCGGATCGCACGCGTTATGTAGTGCGGCGTCGCGGCGTAGGCCCCGCGATACCGACTGTGTCGCCGGAAAGGACACCCGACCCGAAATGACTCCCAAAATCGCGCGCTTTCTTGCCGACAGCAATCCGCCCTCGCCATGCCTGATCGTCGATCTCGACGTGATCGCGCACAACTTCAAGCGGCTCAAGAAGTCGCTGCCGTTGGTGCAGATCTACTACGCCGTCAAGGCGAACCCGGCGCCGGAAATCCTGGGCGTGCTGAGCGGACTGGGCTCCAATTTCGACGCCGCCTCGATCTACGAGATCGAGCAATGCCTGTCGCTTGGGATCGCCGCCGAGCGCATCTCCTACGGCAATACAATCAAAAAGGAGTCGGAGATCGCCCGCGCTTTCGGGCACGGCGTGAATCTTTACGCCTTCGACAGCCCGGCCGAGCTCGACAAGCTGGCCAAGACGGCGCCGGGCGCGCGCGTATTCTGCCGTATTTTCATGACGGGCGAAGGCGCCGACTGGCCGTTGTCGCGCAAATTCGGCTGCGACATCGATATGGCGCGCGACCTGCTGATCCGGGCCCGTGACATCGGGCTCGATCCGCATGGCGTCTCATTCCATGTCGGCTCGCAGCAGCGCGACCTGATGCAATGGGACGTCGCCGTCGGCAAGACTAAGATGCTGTTCACGGCGTTGAACGAGGCGGGGATCGAGCTCAAGCTTATCAACCTTGGCGGCGGGTTCCCGGCCAAGTACCGCTCGCGCATACCGGCGGTCGACGCTTATGCGAGCGCGATCATGAAGGCGATGACCGACCATTTCGGCAACAACCTGCCGCAAATGATCGTCGAGCCCGGCCGCGGCATTGCCGGCGACGCCGGCGTGATCTTGTCCGAGGTCGTGTTGATCTCGACCAAGAGCTACGACGACAAGCGGCGCTGGGTCTATCTCGATATCGGCAAGTTCGGCGGGCTGCCCGAAACGATGGGCGAGGCCATTCAATACCGCTTGAAGACGCCACGGGACGGCGGCGCCAAGGGTCCTGTGGTGCTGGCCGGGCCGACCTGTGACGAAGTCGACGTGCTGTACGACAAGGCGGGTTACCAGTTGCCGCTCGATCTCCAGGTCGGCGACAAGGTTCAAATCCTCGCCGCGGGCGCCTACACGACGACCTATTCATCGGTCGGCTTCAACGGCTTCCCGCCGCTCAAGGCGTATTACATCTAGCAGCGCCTGCCCGCCCCGCTGGAGACGAGCAATGCGCGGCGCGCAGGCCGCGCATGAACGCACGGCCCTGTCGCCACGCGGCGACAATGGATCACACTGCCCCGATGGCCGATGCCAAGCGATGGCTGCCGACGGCGGCCGCGGTCGGCGCCGCCG
>DATFES010000271.1:0-8697 GCA_035250945.1 Alphaproteobacteria bacterium
AGCGCACGTCGCTGGCGGCGCAGGCGGGGCTCGCCCATCTCCACGAGCAGCTTTGGGCTCTCATAAAAGCGGAAGCGCAAGTCGCCGAGCGCGAGGTGGTCGCCGCATGAGCGCGGTACCGGAGGAAGCGGTCGCCCAGTCACGCGAAGTGGCGTTTCGCGGCGGCGGATTCATCCTCGCTCCCCGGCGCGGCGTCGCGGCGCTCGCCTTCGCGGCGCTGATCGCGCTGTGGGAGATCGCCGTCCGCTTCGGCTGGATCAGCCCGATCTTCCTGCCGTCGCCGTCGAGCGTCGCCGCCGCGCTCAACGAATTGGCGGCGAACGGCACATTGTGGTTGCATCTCGGCCAGTCGCTGTTCCGCATTTTCGCCGGCTGGACGATCGGCACCATTGCGGGGCTGGCGGCGGGCTTCGCCATGGGCATCTGGTCGGTCTCGCGCGCCATCGGCCTGCCGGCCGTCTCAGCGCTGTTTCCGATTCCCAAGATCGCGCTGTTGCCGCTGCTCATCCTTTGGCTCGGTATCGGCGAGCCCTCAAAGGTGGCGACGATCGCGCTCGGCGTGTTCTTTCCGACTGTGATCGCCACGTTCAGCGCCATCGATAACGTGCCGCGCAACCTCATTCGCATGGGCCAGAGCTTCAATCTTCCGGCGCCGTCGGTCCTGCGCAAGATCGTGTTGCCAGGAGCGCTACCCGGCATCCTCGCCGGCTTTCGCATCACCGCGTCGATCGCGCTCATCCTGCTGGTCGCGGCCGAGATGATCGGCGCCGAACATGGCATCGGCGCGTTCATTCTCGCCGCCGGCAACCTGATGCAGACCGACCAGCTCCTCGCCGGCGTGGCGATGCTGTCGGTGCTTGGCCTCGCCATCGGCGCGATATTGACCCGCATCGAGCGGCGGCTGCTGCGGTGGCGCTAGATTACTCGACCGTGGTGCGCCGGCGCGGCGTGGCGCGGCCCGAACGCATCGCCGTCGAGATTTGCGTGCTTGGCGGCGGCATCGCCGGCGTATCGGCGGCGATCGAGGCGGCGCGACTCGGCCGCAGCGTGGCGCTCGTCGATGGCGCGCCGCAACTGGGCGGCCAGGCGGTGGGCTCGATGATCGGCACGTTTTGCGGTCTCTACGGAAATGGCCGCGACCCGCGCCAGGTGACTCATGGCATCGCCGACGAGATCTTGGCGAGCCTGCGCGCGTCGGGCGACGCGCACGACATCGTCGGCCGGCGCAATACGCTGATCGTGCAGTATCGCATCCCGGCGCTGATGCGCTGGATCGAAGATGCGGTGCGTCAAGCCGGCGTGGCCGTGGTGTTGGGCGCGGTGTTGCGGGGCGTGCGGCGCGAGGGAAGGCGCGTTCGGTCGCTCGAGCTTGCGACGCGTTACGGCGATGTCGTGGTCGAGGCGGACGGTTTCGTCGACGCCTCGGGCGACGCCGCACTCGCCTGGAACGCGGGTCTCGGGGTGCGCGAACCCGCCGCCTCGACGATCTATGGGACGATGATGTTCACCTTGGACGGCGTCGCCGAATCGGCGCTCGCCGACCTCGATCGCGCGGTACTTCTTGCGCGACTTGCCGAAAAAGCGAAGGACTACGGACTGCGGCGCCACGACGGCTTCGTGTTTCAGATGCCGGGTTCGGGCGAGACGCTGGTCAACATGACGCATATCGAAACGCCGCTCGACGCGCTCCAGGCGCCGCTTGCCATGCTCGATGGCCGCGCCCAGATCGACCGGTTGCTCGCTTTTTTGCGCGCCGAGTTTCCGCAAGCGTTCGCGGCCGCGCGCGTGCGCGCATACGCGCTACCGGGTATCAGGCAGACGCGCTGGATCGTCGGCCGGCACCACCTCACCGCGGGCGAGGTACGCGCTGGCGTGCGTTTCGATGACGCGATCGCCCGCTGCTCGTGGCCGATCGAATTTCACGATCGGCCGGAAGGAGTGATCTGGGAGGAATTCGGCGACGAACACATGCATTACGTGCCGTTTAGCAGCCTCGCCGCCGATGAGTCGGACAACCTCGTCGCCGTCGGCCGTTGCATCGACGCCGATCCGGTGGCGCTGTCGTCGGTGCGGGTGATGGGACCGTGCATCGCCATGGGCGCCGCCGCCGCGCATGCGCTCGATCTCGCCGGCGCCGGCTCGGTGCACCAGATCGATCTTGCGACGCTCGAGGAGCGGCTGGCTCACAATCTGGAGAACTGACCCGGCTCAAGCGGATTTGACCGTCGCGCGGGTGGTGAAGCGCGCCGGGACGTCCTATCTTACGCTCAGCACCCGGAATTCAGGACCCGACCCATGCCCGACGACAACCCCAGCGACGCCGGCTTGCTTGGCAAGGTCAAGCAAAAGCTGATTGAAACCAAACAAAAGTGGGCGGGCGAAGGCCGCCTGTTGACCGGTCAGACGGCCGATCCGAACGCCGCGCGCCTGCCGCCCGGCCAGCGCGAGGTAAAGAACTGGCCGGTGCTCGATCTCGGCATTCAGCCAAACGTGCCGGCGTCGCGCTGGCGGCTCGATGTCGCCGGCATGGTCGAGAACCCGATTTCGTGGTCGTGGGCCGATTTCAACGCCCAGCCGCAAGAGGAGTTCACCTCCGACATCCATTGCGTCACCGCGTGGTCGCGCTTCGACAATCGCTGGCAAGGCGTGTCGACGCGCCATCTGCTGTCGATCGTCAGGCCGAAACCTGAGGTGCGGTTTGTCATCCAGCACAGCTACGATGGCTACACCACCAATGTCCCGTTGGCGGATTTCGCCGCCGACAACGTGCTGCTGGCGAGCAAATGGGAGGGTCAACCGATTGCGCGCGAGCACGGCGGGCCGGTGCGTCTGGTGTTGCCGCGGCTCTATTTCTGGAAGAGCGCGAAATGGCTCATGCGCCTCGAGTTCAGCGACCACGACAAGCCCGGTTTCTGGGAGGTGCGCGGCTATCACAATTACGGCGACCCGTGGAAGGAAGAGCGATACAGCTGATCGCCGAAGGAGGCACGCGCATGACTTTCGGCCGCAGAACGGTGGCGATCGGCTGCCTCGCGCTCGTCGGCACGCTCGCCGCGGCGACCGTCCGGGCGGCGCGCCCACGGCTCGGCGGGAGGACTGGCATGACGGCGCATGAATTCGCGTTCGTGTCGATCGACGGCGACCCGATGCCGATGAAGCGATTCGCCGGCAAGCCCGTGCTGGTGGTCAACACCGCGTCGTTCTGCGGGTTCACTCCGCAATACGCCGATCTCGAGGCGGTGTGGCGAAAATTCAAGGGCCGCGGTCTCGTCGTTCTGGGCGTGCCGTCGAACGATTTCGGCGGGCAGGAGCCGGGCGCCGAGGCCGAGATCAAAAAATTCTGCGAGACCTACGACGTATCGTTTCCGCTATCGCGCAAGGAGGCGGTGATCGGCCCCGAGGCGCATCCGTTCTATCGCTGGATCGCCGCCGAGCTGGGCGAAGGCGGCGCGCCGCGCTGGAACTTCCATAAGTATCTCGTCGACGGCGCGGGCCATCTCGTCGGCGCCTGGCCATCGGCCATCAAACCGACCAGCGGCGAGATCATCGCCGCCCTCGAGGAAACGATACGGTCCTGAAGCCATATTGGTTCCGTGAAAGCGCGGCGTCATGCCTCGACAAGCTCGGCATGAAGACTTGTTTATCGCCTTACCCCGAACTGGTCGACAGGTGCCGCCGATGCACGATGGAGTGATTGGCGAATTCGGCCGCGCCGCGCGCGCGGCGTTCCTGATCGAGGGCGATGTTGCCTATCTCAACCACGGCGGATATGGAGCCACGCCGCAAGTCGTGCTCGCGGCGGCCGACGCGTGGCGCCTGCGCATGGAGCGCCAACCGGTCCGCTTCATGAAAAGCGAGTTGCCGTCGGCGCTTCGCGCCGCCGCCGCGCGGCTGGGGCATTTTCTCGGCGCAAACGGCGAAGACCTCGTGTTTGTTGACAACGCGACCACCGCCATCAACGCCATCGTGCGCTCGCTCGATATCGGTCCGGGCGACATCCTCGCGACGACCGATCATGGCTATGCCGCGGTGCGGCGCACGCTCGATTACGTCGCCTCGCGCACGGGTGCGCGCGTCGCCGAGATTGCCTTGCCGTTTCCTGCGGTCGGCGCCGATGCGACCCTCGATGCGCTTACCCGAGGTTGGCCGGGAAAGGTCAAGCTGTTCGTCGTCGATCACCTCGCCTCGCCAACCGCACTGGTCTTGCCGGTCGAGCGAATGGCGGCGTTCGCGCGCGCCAAGGGCGCGCGCGTGCTGATCGACGGCGCGCACGCGCCGGGTCAACTGGCGCTAGACCTGCCCAGACTCGGCGGCGACTGGTATGTCGGCAATTGCCACAAATGGCTGTTCGCTCCCAAAGGCTGCGGCTTCCTGTGGGCGCGTCGCGAGGCGCGCGCCGGCTTGCACCCGGCGGTGATCTCGCACGGCTATGGCGAGGGCTTCCATGCCGAGTTCGATTGGACCGGAACGCGCGATCACAGTCCATGGCTCGCCGTCACGGCGGCGCTCGATTTCGTCGAAGCTCTCGACGTCGATCGTATGCGCGCCTGGCAGCGCGAGCTACGCAGGCGCGCCGGCGACTTGTTGCAGCAAGCCTGGGGCGTGCCTGCGGGCGGCCCCGACGACATGCTGGCGGCGATGACGACATTGCGGCTGCCCGATCGCCACCAACCCGCCGGACCGGCCGACAAGCGCGCCGCCGAGCGCGTTCACGACCTTCTATGGGCGAACCATCGCGTCGAGGCGCCGATCGTGCCGTTTGCCGGCCGGCTGTGGCTGCGCATCTCGGCGCAAATCTACAATCATCTCGACGAGTACCGCGCGCTCGCCGCAGCGCTGGGGTGAGCGCCTGGCCGGCGCCGGGCGAGGCGGAGGTCCAGGTGCGAGTACAGGCTAGGAGGATTCGAAGGTGAAAGCGATTTTGAACGGCCACGTGATCGCCGAGAGCGACGACATTGTCGAGTGCGGTGGGTACGCGTACTTTCCCGCCTCGGCGGTGCGCCACGAATGGCTGGAGAAGACGCCGAAGACCGCATCGGATCGCGCCTGTCCGCACGACGTCCAGTTCTACGACGTGGTGATCGACGGCGCGCGCCATGCGCGCGTTGCCTGGTCGTACGAAGCGCCGCGCGCCGCGATGGCGCAGGTCGCCGGACGCTTCGGGTTCTGGGAAGACGTCGAGGTCGATTGAACGCGCGCGCCGGCGGCGGGACTACTGCGCCTCGCCGGCAAATCCCTGCTGCAATGCGGCGAGCCGATTGAGCGCCGCTTGCGGCAACGGGCCCTTGCGCACGGCCGCCAGCGCCTGCTCGAATTGTTGCGGCGTCGCCATCCCGACAAGGATGACGCTCATCGCCGGATGCGAGATGGCGAAACGCGTGGCGGCCTCGGCGAGGCTTGCGGCATGGCCGTCCTCGACAAGCGGCATTAATCGCCGCGCGCGCGCGAGATCGTCGTCGTACGTATTTGCCGTGCCGATTGGCGCCGGCGGCGGGCCGGCGACCTTGTGACGCTCGGCCGTGCCTGACAACGCGCCGCCGGCCAGCACGCGGATGCCCACGACGCCAACGCGCGCGGCACGCGTGCGATCGAACAGCCGGCCGTAGTCCTGCGCGGGGTAGGACGCGGGAATGGCCGTAGCGGCGGAAGGATTGAGCATGTTGTAGACGACTTGGGCGCCATCGAAAACGCCCGCGTCGATCGCTCGATGCAATGCAGCCGTCTCGCCGATCGCGGTCAAGCCAAGGAAACGCGCCTTGCCTTGCCGGCGAATCCCGTCGAAGGCGGGCGCCACCTCGTCGAGAACCTGAGCGATGCTCAGCGAGCCGTCGCCACCAGCTTGGGTCACGTCATTGTGCAAATAAAGGATATCGACCCGGTCCATGCCTAGGCGCCGCAGACTGCCGTCGAGCGACGCGCTCACAGCGTCGGCGATGCGGCCCATTTCTTCGCCTTGCAAGCGGACTTTTGTGCCGACGATGGCGGCTGCGGGCTTGAGTTTCTTGAACGTGCGGCCGAGATTCTTCTCCGACTCGCCATTGCCATATTGCACGGCCGTGTCGAAATAGTTGACCCCGGCCTCGAGTGCGCGCGCGATAGCTTTTTCCTGGTCGGCCGGATCGCCGCGCACCATCAATCCGCCGACCGAGCCGCAGCCGAACCCCAGCACGGATATTTTCAGTCCCGTGCGGCCGAATTCCCGCAATTCCATCGCCATCTCCATTGTCCCGGCGGGCACGCCATGTGCACTTTCGCCCGCAGCTTCACCCGCCTCGCCAGCGACAAACAAGTGGAAGGTTACGCCGACCCGTGTCGGCATGCTTGACCGATATCCCAAGCGTTATCCAAGATGCGCCGCCGCCAGCCGTCGGCACGAGGGGGAGGAATCATTGAGCGGCCGATATCTGCTGGCGCTCGATCAGGGCACCACGAGCACGCGCGCCATCCTGTTCGACGCCGCGGCCGCACCTTGCGCCTCGGCGCAGCAGGAGCTGCCCCAACTCTATCCGCAACCCGGCTGGGTCGAGCACGATCCGGAGGAGATTTGGCGCGCCAGCGTCGGCGTCATGCGCAGGGCGCTCGCCAACGCCAAGCTCGCGGCGCGCGCGGTCGCGGCGATCGGCATCACCAACCAGCGCGAGACGACGGTGATCTGGGAGCGCGCGACGGGCAAGCCGATCCACGCCGCGATCGTCTGGCAAGACCGTCGCACCGCCGAGTGGTGCCGCAAGATGGCGGCGAATATCGGCGACAAGGAGCTGGGCAAGCGCACCGGCCTGCTGTTCGACGCTTATTTCTCGGCCTCGAAGATCGCCTGGCTGCTCGACAATGTCACCGGTGCGCGGGCGGCCGCGGAGCAAGGCAAGCTCGCTTTCGGAACGATCGACAGTTTCCTGCTGTGGCGGTTGACCGCGGGAAAGCTCCATGCCACGGACGCCACCAACGCCTCGCGCACCATGCTGTTCAATCTCAAGAGCCAGGACTGGGACGCGACGCTCTTGAAGGCGTTCAAGATCCCGCGCGCGCTGTTGCCCGAGGTGCGCGACAGCGCCGCCGATTTCGGCGCTACGCCAAAAGAAATCCTTGGCGCTCCGGTCAAGATCGCCGGCGTCGCCGGCGACCAGCAGGCGGCGACGGTCGGGCAGGCCTGTTTTGCGCCCGGCATGATCAAGAGCACCTACGGCACCGGCTGTTTTGTACTGCTCAACACCGGCAAGCAGGCGGTGCAATCGAAGCACCGGCTGTTGACCACGGTAGCCTATCGGCTAAACGGCAAGCCGACCTACGCATTGGAGGGCAGCATCTTCATCTCCGGCGCCGCGGTGCAGTGGCTGCGCGATGGCCTCAAGATCATCGCCACGGCGGCCGAGACGGCCGAGCTCGCGGCGAGTATCTCCGACACCGGCGGGGTCTACATGGTGCCCGCCTTCACCGGTTTGGGCGCGCCGTGGTGGGATCCCGACGCCCGCGGGGCGCTCCTCGGCCTCACCCGCAATTCGGGCGTCGCACAGGTGGCGCGCGCGGCGCTCGAGGCCACGGTCTATCAAACCCGCGACCTGATGGAGGCGATGACGGCCGACGCCAAGGCCGGAAAATGGGGCGGCAAGCCGCAGGCCATCCGGGTCGATGGCGGGATGGCGGTCAACGACTGGGTGATGCAGTTCCTCGCCGACCAGCTCGCCATCCCGGTGGAGCGGCCGCAGATCACCGAAACGACGGCCTTTGGCGCGGCCTGTCTCGCCGGCCTCGGCGCCGGAGTTTTCGCCTCGACCGACGACATCGCCCGCCTGTGGCGGCGCGAGCGCCTCTTCGCCCCGGCCTCGGCCGGCAAGGCGCGCGACCGGCTTTTTGCCGGCTGGCGGCAGGCGGTCCGACGGGTGCGGAGCTGACGCAGGGGGCGCGCGCGCGCTCGGGGGCGAGCAGCCTCTTGGGGTCAGCCAGGGGAAGTGCTAGCCTCTCGTCACAAAACGTTCACGTCGCTATCGTCGAAACGAAACGTCGCGGCGAATAAGTAAAGCGCTCGCGACCTTAGGGAGGACCTCGATGACTGCTTCACTATCCCGCCGCAACTTGCTCGCAGCCTCGGCCGCGGTCGCGCTCGCCGTCGGCGCCGCGTCGAGCGCCAACGCCGCCGTCGAGATTCAATGGTGGCACGCGATGGGCGGCGCGCTTGGCGAGAAACTCGGCAAGATCGCCGACGAGTTCAACAAGAGCCAATCCGACTACAAGATCGTCGCCATCAACAAGGGCACCTATCCCGAGACGATGACCGCCGGCATCGCGGCGTTTCGCGCCGGAAACGCGCCGCACATCATCCAGGTGTTCGAGGTCGGCACGGCGACGATGATGGCCGCCAAGGGCGCGGTCAAGCCGGTCCATCAGTTGATGAAGGAAGCGGGCGAGCCGTTCGATTCCAAGAACTATCTGCCAGCCGTCACCGGCTACTACTCGACGCCGCAAGGCGACATGCTGTCATTCCCGTTCAACAGCTCGACGCCGGTGCTCTACATCAACAAAGACGCCTTCAAGAAGGCCGGGCTCGATCCCAACAAGCCGCCCCGCACGTGGCCCGAGGTCGGCGAGGCGGCGAAGAAGCTGCGCGCCGCGGGAATGCAGTGCGGCTGGACCAGCACGTGGATGGGCTGGGTCCAGGTCGAGAACTTCAGCGCCTACCACAACGTGCCGCTGGCGACCAAG
>DATFES010000273.1:0-13361 GCA_035250945.1 Alphaproteobacteria bacterium
TTCACGATAGTACCGCTCGTGCGCGCGGGCATCGCGCCACGGCGGGTGTTGCGATTGGCGCTCGCCGCCGACACGGCGTCGATCACCGTCATGGAGATCGTCGACAATCTCGTAATGGTGCTGATCCCAGGCGCGATGGACGCCGACTTGCGCGACTTGCTGTTCTGGGCCGCCTTGGCGTTTTCGCTCATAGTCGCCGGGCTTGCCGCCTTCCCCATCAACCGCTACCTGATCGCGCGCGGCAAAGGCCATGCGGTGCTCCATGCCCATCACTCGCATCATTGACCGCCGGGCCAAGAAACCGCCGGCTGCCGCGGCCGGGCAATAACCCATCGAAGCGCGGATCAGCTTCGTCTTTGAAATACACTGGTTAAGATCGGATTCTCTGGTTTACGATCGGCGGCTAGGGTATCGGCGAAACTGGCAACGGTGTCGATTTCGCGCGTGGGTCATTGGCCAATGAACAAACGTGACGCGTCGCGTGCCGGAAACGGCCAGTTCCTGTTGATCGGAAACGATCTGGCCATCGATTTCGCCAACACGGTTGTCGATCCGCGCGGCGGGGGCGACGGGCTCGAAACCTGGGACGATCTCGTCGATTTTCTCGCGACAACCAACGCCGTCGACGCCATCACCGCGGACCGGCTGCGCGCGCGCGCGCGGCAGACTCCCGCCGCGTGCGCGGCTGCGCTCGCCGATGCAGCGATGCTGCGCGCCACATTGCGGCAGATCCTTCCGGCGCTCGCCGGCGGCGGTCAGATTCGACCAAGCTGGGTGGCCGCGCTCAACCAAGCGCTCAAGTTCGAGGAAGGCTGTCCGCAGTTGGTCGGCGACGGCGGCGGGCTCAAGCTTGTCTTTAGCCCATCGCACGACCGGCCGGCGTGCGCGTTGGGGCCCATCGCCCACGCCGCCGCGCACCTGCTAGTCGCCGGCGCGGACGCGCATATCCGCAAATGCGCCGACCCCGATTGCATCCTCTATTTTCGCGACACATCGCGGACCGGCGTGCGCCGCTGGTGCTCGATGGCGATTTGCGGGAACCGCCACAAGGTCAATGCGTTCCTCGCGCGGACGCGCAGCAAGTCGGCCGCCCGCGGCGCCGCCGCCAGAGCCGTCAGGGTGCGGCGCGCCAGGTTAGTGTCAGCCTAAGACACATTAGGTTTCAACGCCGGCGGCGACGCCGATGGAAAGGTTCAGCTCACCGGCGCGGTCGCGGCTTCAAGCCATCCTGCTGTATCCGAATCGACCAGCGGCGCCAACGTCTCGCGTACGCGGGCATGATAGCCATCAAGCCATTCGCGTTCCGCCGGCGACAGCAGCGATGCCTCGATCAGCGCCCGGTCTATCGGCGCCAACGTCAGGGTCTCGAATCCGAGCAACTGGCGTTCCATTCCCTCGCGCTTAGGAATCTCGCCTACCGCGACGAGGTTCTCGATGCGAATGCCGAATGCGCCGGTTTTGTAGTAGCCGGGTTCGTTCGAGACGATCATGCCCGGCAGGAGCGCTTGCGCACTCGCAGCCTTCGATATCCGCTGCGGTCCCTCATGCACCGACAGATAGCTGCCCACGCCGTGTCCCGTGCCGTGATCGAAATCGAGGCCGACTTCCCATAGTGCGCGACGCGCCAGGGCGTCGAGCTGCGAGCCCGTGGTGCCGCGCGGAAAGCGCGTCGTTGCGATGGCGATGTGACCCTTGAGCACGCGGGTAAAACGATCGCGCGCTTCCCCGCCGGGTTGTCCGATCGCCACCGTACGGGTGACATCGGTCGTGCCGTCGAGATACTGGGCGCCCGAATCGACCAGATAGAGCATGTCCGGCGCGATGCGACGATTGCTCTCCGGCGTCGCGCGATAGTGCACGATGGCGCCGTTCGGCCCGGCACCGGAGATCGTCGAAAAACTGAGATCGCGAAAGTGCCGACCTTCCCGCCTGAACGCAAGAAGCCGCTCGGCGGCGTCCATCTCCGTCAACCGGCCATGGGGCGCTTCACGGGCCAACCAAGCGAGAAACCGCGTCACCGCCGCGCCGTCGCGCACATGCGCGGCGCGGGCGTTCGCCAGCTCCCGTGCATTCTTGCATGCCTTTGGCAGCGCGCATGGATCGCTCCCGCGCACCACTTCGCCGCCGCGACGGGTCAATTTACGAACGATCCACGATGCGCCACTGGAAGCGTCGATCAAGACTTTTTGACGTCGGCGGCCGAGCGCGTCGAGCGCCGGCCCCAGCGCTTCGGGAGGCATGATGCGCACCCGATTGCCAAGATGACCGCGCAAATCGCTGACCAGCTTGCGCGCGTCGATAAACAGGTCGATCAGTGCGTCATCGCCGCCAGAATCGACATGAACGATGGCGAAAGACAGCGCCAGCGGCGTGTGCGGCACGTCGCCGCCGCGGATGTTGAGCAACCAGGCGATCGATTCCGGCGCGCTGACCACCGCCGCTGTAAACCTGTCCTTAGCGAGAATTTTGGCGACTTCGAGGCGCTTTTCGCCGGCACGCTTTCCGGCGAAGGCGATATCGTGCGCTACGACCGGAGCAAGCGGCGGAGGCGGTTGATTCGACCATATTGCGTCGATCGGATTGCGTTCGACCGCGACGAGCTTTCCTCCGGCGCGCGCGAGCGCCGCCTCGAAGCGTGCGGCTGCGTCTTGGGTGTGGAGCCAGGGATCAAAGCCAATGCGCTCGCCGCGTCGGATCGCGCCGGCGAGCCACTCGTGCGCCGGATCGTCGATCAGATGGCGGATTTCGAAGGCATGCGCATCGACCTGCGTTCGGGCCTGAAGCGTGTAGCGTCCATCGACGAACAACGCCGCGCGTTTCGCCATGACAATCGCCAGGCCCGCCGAACCGGTGAAGCCCGTAAGCCATGCCAGCCGTTCGTCACGCGCCGAAACATACTCGCCTTGATGCGCGTCGCCGCGCGGCACGATGAACCCGGCAATGCCGCGCCGGGCGATCTCGGCGCGAAACGATCCCAGCCTGGCGCTGGACACCTTCGCGCCGACAGCCTTGCCGTTCCCGCCGGCGGACTGCTCCGCCATTGTCCTCTTGAGCTGTAGCAGCGCCGCGACGAGCGCGGTATCGGGGCGCGGCGCTACAAGCTGAACCCAGCCGTCGGGGTCGACCTGCGGCGTCGGCGCCGCCATCACCCCAGCGATCAATCTGCGTACTTCGTCGACGTCGTATCGCGATCGCGATTTGCGCAGCAATCGGGCCAAATCGGCCGCTGCCGCGTCTACCGCCGTCTTCGTCTTACGCACCGCCATAGGCCTCCTCGGCCGCTCGGCGCTGAAGCTAGGTAACTCGCCGGTGAATCGCAACCGATTCGTAACAAGTCTCTAATATCCCTCATGATATTCCATGCGTTTTTTGCAATGCTGCGACGCAGCAAAGGCCCTGCTATGGACCGCCAACGAGCATATGTTTGTACACGAAGGGTTCGTTGAATACGACGCTTCCGGACCGCCCAGTTCGAGCGGCCGAACCGAGTTAAGTGAGGAGTACGGGCATCATGTGGGCTACGAACGATATTGATCGCCGTTGGATGGGCATCGCCGAGGGACGTTTGGGTCTGCCGGTGGACGAAGTCGAGATTTATGCGCGCGCCCGCGCTATGCGCGCCCAAGCGATGCGCGACACGGCGCGCAACCTTGCCGCCGCCGCCAAGCGTCTGCTCGCTGCGCCAAAGCCGGCGACAACCGTCGCCGCCTCGCCTTTGGAGCATCCGCGCTACCGGGCCGAGATGCAGCACGCCGAGGCCGTCGCGGACGCAATCGTCGCCGTCAGCCGGGCGGTAGCCAACCTGCCCAACGCGCTCAAGACGTGGCGCCTGCGCCGGCAAACCCATGCCGAGCTGATGTCGCTCGATGACCGCACGCTCGCCGACATCGGCATCACGCGGGGCGAGATCGCGCAAGTGGCGGCCGGCCGATATGTGCCGGCGACGCGCAGCGGGGCAACGACGTTCGGCCGGCCGAAATTGGTCGGCGCGACGAACGCCAATCAACCCAAGCTGGCCGCCTAAAGCGTAGGGGCAGAATCGTCGTTTTGTAGGGGCGGCCCGACCGGGCCGCCCCTTTTTCGTTACTCAGCGTGCGAGAATAAGCGTCCGCCAACCATCGATCGCGATTTGGCGGCGCAAGCGCAACCGCCGTAGCCGATAGACCGCCAGGATTTCGGGCACTTGTTCGGGCAGAAACCCGGAGAGGATCAGCCGGCCGCGCGGCGCAAGCGCGGCGGCGATGTCGCGCATCATCCGGCAGAGAGGGCGGGCGAGAATGTTCGCCACGATCAGATCATAGGGCGGGCCGGATCGGGCCGGCATCGCGGCAGGACGCCCCATGCCGTCGGCGCGCCACGCGCGGATCAGCCTCGCCACGCCGTTGAGGCGCGCATTGTCGCGAGTCGTCGTCACCGCGTCGCGGTCGAGGTCGCTCGCCGCGATCGGCCGGCGCAATGCGCACGCCATTGCAAGCGCCAGGATACCCGAGCCGCAGCCGAGGTCTCGCGCACGCCGGATGCGCCTCCGGTCGGCCGACCCGCGGCGCGTCAGCATATCGATGGCGACAAGGCAGCCGCGCGTCGTCGCATGCTCGCCCGAACCGAAAGCGATCCCGGCATCGATCGCGATGGCGACGGCGCCTGCCGGCGGGCGTCGTCCCCCATGCGTCGGGTGTACGAAGAACGTGCCGACGTGCCGCGGCGGGAAGCTGCGCTGATTTTCGCGTAGCCAGTCCGCTTTCTCCAGCGGAGCGATGTCGATCGACGGGAAGGATTCATCGAGTGCGGCGACGATCTTGCGCAGTCGCGCCTCGATTGCCGCACGCTCGGGCCGCGTCGCCAACAAACCTTCAAAACGCCATTCCCTGGTCGTTTCGCTCTCGAAGCAGGAGACGACGTCGCATATCTCCTCGAGCGCGGCGGTGATGGGTTCGCGCGACGTCGCGCTTGCGGAGAACGCGATGCGCCATAATATCGGCATGGCCCGCTTCATGCGGTCTCGCCTTGCGATCGGTTCGGCGCGGAAAGGGCGATCTGGAAATGCGTTCGGAATCGACGAACGCTCATGCCGGCTCGACGAAGGCGTCCATCACCTTTTTACGCCCGGCATGCTCGAATTCGACATCGAGCTTGCCGGCGTCGACGGCGATGACGCGGCCATAGCCGAACTTCTGATGGAATACACGCGCGCCGGCGGCGAACGGCTTCGCCGGTCCGCGTCGCGGCGGCACGCGCTCGGCACGGCCTTCGATGGCAAGGGGATTGACGCGGCCGCGCGCACCCAAGCTCGGTCCGCCCGCCGTTCCGGCCCACGCCGTGCCGGCCAGGGGATCGCCCCACGCTTCCTCGCCGACGGCGCCGGTCCATAGCCCCGGCTCGCTCGCCATTTCGACGTGCTCGGTTGGCAATTCGGCGATGAAGCGCGACGGAATGCTCGATTGCCAAAGATTATGGATGCGCCGATTGGCGGCGAAGGAAACGAACGCCCGCCGACGAGCGCGCGTCAGGCCGACATGCGCCAAGCGCCGCTCCTCCTCCAGCGCCCGGTCGCCGCCCTCGTCGAGCGCGCGGGGATGCGGAAACAGTCCCTCCTCCCACCCGGGAAGGAACACGGTGTCGAATTCGAGGCCTTTGGCGCTGTGCAGCGTCATCAGGCTGACCATCTCGCCAGGCGGTCCCTCGGTGTTCTCCAGAACCAGACTTACATGCTCGAGAAAGGCCGGCAGGGTCTCGAACTCCTCGAGCGCGGCGATGAGTTCCTTGAGGTTCTCGAGCCGCCCAGGGGCGTCGGCCGAGCGATCGGCCTGCCACATCGCGGTGTAGCCGGATTCGTCGAGGATCGTTTCGGCGAGGGCGGGATGATGTTCACGGGTCAGCCGGTCCCGCCAGCGCGCGAAACCTTCGAGCAAGCGGCCGAGCGCGCCGCGCGCCTGCGGCTTGAGCTCGTCAGCCTCGATCAGCCGCGCCGCCGCCTCGCCGAGCGGCAGTTTTTCGGCTCGCGCGAAGCGATGCAGCGCCTGCATCGTCGCCTCGCCGATCCCGCGGCGCGGCACGTTGACAATGCGCTCGAAGGCGAGATCGTCGGCCGGTTGGGCGACAAATCGAAAATAGGCGATGGCGTCGCGGATTTCCTGGCGCTCGTAGAAACGTGGGCCGCCGACGACGCGATAGGGAATTCCCAGAGTGATGAACCGCTCCTCGAATTCGCGCGTCTGAAAACCGGCGCGAACGAGCACCGCCATGCCGCCGAGGGCTTCGCCCCGGTTCTGCAGCGCCTCGACCTCTTCGCCGAGCCAGCGCGCCTCCTCCTCGCCGTCCCATAGGCCGCGCACCAGGACCTTCTCGCCGCCCTCCTCGGCGGTCCAAAGCGTTTTGCCGAGCCGACCGCGGTTGTGCGCGATGAGCGCCGCGGCGGCGGCGAGGATGTGTCGTGTCGAGCGATAGTTCTGCTCGAGACGAACGACGCGCGCGCCCGGAAAATCCTTTTCGAAGCGCAGTATGTTGCCGACCTCGGCGCCCCGCCAACTGTAGATGCTCTGATCGTCGTCGCCGACGCAGCATATGTTGCGATGGCCCTGCGCCAGCAGCCGCAGCCACAAGTACTGCGCGACGTTGGTGTCCTGGTATTCGTCGACCAGGATATAGCGAAAGCGGCGATGGTAGTCGGCGAGAACGTCGGGACGCGTGGCAAAGATGGTGAGCGTGTGCAGCAGGAGGTCGCCGAAGTCGCAGGCGTTGAGCGTCTTGAGGCGCTCTTGATACTGCGCGTAGAGCGCGATGGCGCGGCCATCGGCGACCTCGCCGGCGTCGCCGGCCGACACCTTGCCGGGCGGCAGCCCGCGATCCTTCCAGCGCTCGATGACCGATAGCACGACGCGCGCCGGCGATTTCTTGTCGTCGATTTTCTCCGCTTCAAGGAGCTGCTTTACGAGGCGGATCTGATCGTCGGCGTCGAGGATGGTAAAACTTGGCGTAAGCCCGACGAGCTCGGCGTGGCGGCGCAACAGCCGCGCGGCGAGCGCGTGAAAAGTTCCTAGCCACAGCCCCTCGACGGCGTCGCCGATCAGCGAAGCGACCCGCTCGCGCATCTCGCGCGCGGCGCGATTGGTGAAGGTGACTGCGAGGATTTGCGATGGAAATGCCCGGCGCGTCATCAGGATGTGAGCGAGCCGCGTGATCAGTACGCGGGTTTTTCCTGTCCCCGCGCCGGCCAGCACGAGGAGGGGCCCGTCGAGAGTCTCGACCGCGTCGCGCTGCGGAGGATTCAGCATCGCCACATAGCCAGGCGCGGCGGCAGGCGGCGGGGACTCGGGCAGGGATGCCATATTCGGCTTATATAACATGCAAATCCCGGCGTAACAGGATGCGCCGCTCACCGAGTTATGACCTGCACGTCGGCAAAATGTCGTATGCTATAATTCGCTTAATTCTTCGCAGGGATGTAACGCGTTATGTTGCAACCTATTCTCTCGCCGCGTTGGTGCGCGATCGCGCTGGCCGCCGCCGCTTTTCTGGCCGCGGAGCCGACACCCGCGCCGGCCCAGAACATCCAAGAGCAGCTATCCGCCGTCGTGCGGGTGCGCACCGTGGTTCCGGGCGACGCGCGGACCGCCGAGGCGCTGGGCCGATCGCGCGAGGGCAACGGTGTGGTGATCGACCAGGCCGGCCTCGTGGTGACAATCGGCTACCTGATGGTCGAGGCCACCGGAGTCGAGGTTATGTCATCGGACGGCCGCAGCGTGCCGGCACAAGCGATTGGCTATGATCATGAAAGCGGCTTCGGGCTGCTGCGCACGCTGGCGCCGCTCATGGTCAAGCCGCTCGCCTTCGGCCGCTCGGCCGACCTGAAAGCCCAAGATCCGGTATTGATCGCCGGGTTCGGCGGCCCGGCCGCGGCGGCGCCTGGCTTCGTGGTGACGCGGCGCGAATTTGCCGGCTCATGGGAGTATCTGCTGGATGACGCGATCTTCACCGCGCCGCCATATCTCAACTGGTCGGGCGCGGCGCTGATCGATCGCACCGGACGCCTGGTCGGCATCGGTTCGCTGATCGTCGGCGACACGACAGGCGGCGCGGCGGCAATCCCCGGCAACATGTTCGTGCCAATCGACCGGCTCAAGCCGATCCTCGCCGATTTGATCGCCGAGGGGCAGTCCTCGGCCCCGCCGGCGCCATGGCTCGGCCTCGCCGCCGAGGAGGTTCAGGGGCGACTTCTGGTCGTGCGCGTGACTCCCGAAGGCCCCGCGGCCAAGGCCGGAGTCCGGCCCGGCGACATCATCACCGGCATCGGCAACGATACGCCGCGCGGCCTCGCCGATTATTACCGCAAGATGCGCGCGCGCGGTCCCGCTGGGACGGCCGTGCCGCTGACGCTGCAACAGGGCGGCGAGCAGCGATCGATCACCATCGTGTCCGACGATCGTCGAAAGCACCTCAAGCTCAAATCGAGCTTCTGAATTTCACCGCCAGGACGCCAAGGCGCCGAACATGCGGTGCCGTGCGGCTCGCGATCTATCGTCGATTGACTTGGCGTCTTCGTGACTTGGCGGTGGAAATCGTGCCTCAGCGCTTGCGCCGTATTGCCACCGATCGTCCGACTTCCTCCGGCGTCCCAAGGGTAGCGTGCGAAGCGGCCATCCGTTCGATACGCCCCGTGATCACCGGCGGAAACGGCCGCGAGCGACGCGCCGCAAGGTCGACGTGGATCGACAGGAACTCGCCGGTCGCCGCGAGGTAGCCCCGCTCGCCGTGATACATGCGATGAAAATAGTGCACCCGCTTGTCGTCATGGTCGACGAGCTGGGTCGTCACCCGCAACGGATCGCCCGACCGCACTTCGTCACGATAAATGACGTGCTGTTCGAGCGCGAAGAGCGAGCCCTTTTCCTGCCGCCGGTAGAGGGCGTCGACGCCGATCGCGTCCATGAAGATGTCGGTCGCGCGATCGAGCACAAGCACATAATACGCCACGTTCATGTGGCCGTTATAATCCAGCCACTCCTCGCGCACGCTGTCGCGCAGAATATCGAGCGGCGCGGCGAAGTAAGCCTGGTCGTTCATCGCGCGGCAGGATAGTCGAAAGCGCGGGTCTCGCGAAAGCGGCGCGGCATGTTAGCCTCCAGCGTCCGAATCCGGGGGGACGCGTGATCGTCGATTCGCTAACGTGGCTCGACCGTCGGGCCGCCGCCCTTCTCGCCGCGGCGCTCGCCGTCGGCCTTCTGTTGCCCGATCTCGCGTCGCTGTTGCGCCCGCTCCTTACGCCGGCGGTGATCGGGCTGCTCGCCTCGGCGCTGTTGCGGATCGACTGGACAGAGGTTCGAAGCCACGCGCGTCGGCCGCTGCGCGCGGCACTCCTGCTGTTTTGGCTGATGGTCGCGACGCCCCTCATAGTCTGGGCCGCGCTGAGCGTGTTCCCGATCTCCGCCACGCTCGCCACCGTGCTGGTATTGTGGGCGTCGTCGCCGGTGCTGACGGCGGTTCCCGCCTACGCGCTGTTGTTCGGCATCGATGCGGCGCTGGCGCTGTTGGCCGTGCTCGCGACGTCGGTGCTGCAACCGCTCGTTCAGCCTGCATTGGCCTTGATGCTGCTCGGGCTCGAGATCGAGATCGGCGCGGGGGCGTTGATGCTGCGCCTTGCGCTGATCGTCGTCGCGTCATTCGCCATCGCCGCCGTCGCGCGGCTATGGCTCGGCCGCGAACGGTTGCGCCGCGCCGGCCCGGCGATCGGCGGCGTCGCGGTGGTCATGTTGATCGTCTTCGCCATCGGCGTGATGGACGGCGTCACCGCGGCCCTCCTCGCCGATCCGTCGCGGGTGGTGCTTTTCTCGGCTGCCGCCTTCATCGCCAGCTTCGCGCTCCAGGCGCTGGGCGCGATCATGTTTTGGCGCCTCGAGCGCGGCGCGGCGCTGGCGGCGGCGCTCGCCAGCGGCAACCGCAACATGGCGATCCTGATTGCCGCGATAGGACCGGCGGCGCACCCCGATTTCGGGCTGTTCTTCGCGGTGGTCCAATTCCCGATCTATCTGCTGCCGGCCATCTTGGGTCCGCTGTATCGGCGCGCCGCACGCGACGTATCAGACGATTGAACGGACGCTGACCGCAGCCCTCCCTATATTGACTGAATAATGTGTATGACAATTGTGCAGGACTATCGTAGGGTTTCGACCTTGCGCCAGTGGCCACCTGCATCGGGTTTGCCGATCGGGCGGCATGTTGGAGGAACGGTCACATGCTATTTCGCCTTGCCGTCGTCGCGACGTTATTGATCGCGTGCCGCAGCGTCACCGCCGCCGAGCTGCGTGTCATTGTCAACGGCGTGCGCAGCGGCGATGGCCAGATCATGGTCGATGTCTATGCCAGCGATGCCAAATACAAAGCCAACGCCGGGAAGGGCGGCGGCGATTTTCGTATCGACGTGCCGGCGCGTCCGGGATCGGTAACCGCGGTCATCCCCAATGTAAGGGCGGGTGGTTTTGGAGCCACGGCGATTCACGACGAGAACGCGAACGGGGTTCTCGATACGAACTTTCTCGGCATTCCGCGCGAGGGGGTCGGCGCGTCGAACGACGCCAAGGGGTCGTTCGGTCCGCCGAGCTTCTCCGACATGCGGTTCTCGGTAGGCGATGGCGCGACGACCATCACGATCAATCTCGATTATTGACCACCGCCGGGGGGGTGGACCGATCGAATCGGCCGCGCCCTCACACCGAGAAATACTTCGCCTGCGGGTGATGGACGACAATCGCCGAGGTCGACTGTTCGGGATGGAGCTGGTCCTCGTCCGATAGCGCGACGCCGATGCGCTCGCCGCCGAGCAGCCCCAGGAGCTGCCGCTGGTCGGCGAGATTGGGACACGCCGGATATCCGAACGAGTAGCGCGATCCGCGATAGCCCTGCTTCAACATCTTCTCCATGTCGCGGTCGTCTTGATGGCCAAAGCCGAGCTCGGCGCGGATGCGCTTGTGCACGTATTCGGCCAACGCCTCGGCCATCTCGACCGAGAGCCCGTGCAGATAGAGATAGTCCTGGTAGCGATTGTCGGCGAACCAGGCGCGCGCCGTATCCGATGCCTGCTGACCCATTGTCACCACCTGAAGCCCGATCACGTCGAGTTGGTTGGACGAGCGATCGCGGAAGAAATCGGCTATGCACAGTCCGCCTTCGCGGTCCTGACGGGGAAACTCGAAGCGTGCCACTTCGCTCGTCCCGTCGCCGTCGAAAAGCACAACCGCGTCGCCGTCCGCCGCACACCGCCAATAGCCGTAGATGGCTTGCGGGCGAAGAATATTGTCGCTCTCGCATTGCGTGAGCAGCCGCGTCAGGATCGGTCGCACCTCGCGCTGAGCCCATGCCTTGTACTCGGCAATCGTCTTGCCGGCCTTGCGGAAGCCCCAGTGGAACTGGAACAGCATGGTCTCGTTGAGATACGGGATGAGCGCCTTGACCGGCACGTGCTCGATGACCCGCGCGCCCCAGAACGGCGGCGTCGGCACCGGAAGGTTCGCCGTCAGCTCGGCGCGCCGGATACGGACTTCCGCGGCGTCGACCGGGCGCAACGGCCGCGCCGCTTGCCCCAACACGCGCTTCTGGTTCGACGGTCGGCTCTTGCGCTTTACGCTCGCCGTTTGGACGTGGACGTCGAACCGGCCGTTCATGATCTTGTCCATCAGGTCGAGCCCATCGAAGGCGTCGCGTGCGTAAGCGACGCGGCCGGGGCCATAGGCGCCGACGCAATCCTCCTCGACGTATTTGCGCGTCAGCGCCGCGCCGCCGAGCAGGACGGGCACGTCGACGCCCTCGCGCGTCATCTCCTCGAGATTCTCGCGCATCACCACCGTCGACTTGACCAACAACCCCGACATGCCGACGGCATGCGCTCGATGCTCCTTCACCGCCGAAAGAATGCTCGCGATCGGCTGCTTGATGCCGAGATTGACCACCTTGTACCCGTTGTTGGTGAGAATGATGTCGACGAGGTTCTTGCCGATGTCGTGCACGTCGCCCTTGACCGTGGCGAGCACGATCGTGCCCTTCTGCTGGCCCTCGACGCGCTCCATATGCGGCTCGAGATATGCGACCGCCATCTTCATCGTCTCGGCCGATTGCAATACGAACGGAAGCTGCATCTTCCCGGCGCCGAACAAATCGCCCACCACCTTCATGCCGTCGAGAAGGAAGGTGTTGACGATGTCGAGCGGTTTATAGGAACGCATCGCAAGGTCGAGGTCTTCGCCTAACCCCAGCTTGTCGCCGTCGACGATGCGCAGCTTGAGCCGCTCCTCGACCGATTCCGGCCGCTTGCGCTCCGCCTTCGCTTCGGCGGCGCGATCCTGAAACAGCCCGATGAACGCCTGCAATGGGTCGTAGCCGTCCCCGCGGCGATCGAAGATCAGGTCCTCGGCGGCTCTGGCTTCGGGCTCGGCAATCTTGTGCAGCGGCATGATCTTGCTGTGATGCAGAATCGCGCCGGTGAGTCCTCGCTTGAGCGCGTGATCGAGAAATACCGAGTTCAGCACGTGACGCGCCGCCGGATTGAGGCCGAACGAGATATTCGAGAGGCCAAGGATGATCTGCACCTCGGGCAGCTCCTTGCGGATCCGCTCGATGCCGTCGAGCGTCCACAGGCCGAGCTTGCGATCGTCCTCGTTTCCCGTGGCGATGGTGAAGGTCAACGGGTCGATCAGCAGATCGGACAGTGGCAATCCGAAGCGGTCGCACGCGAAGGCGGCCAGCCGTTTGGCGATTTCGAGCTTGCGGTCGGCCTCCTTGGCCATGCCATGCTCGTCGATGGTGAGCGCCACGACCGCCGTGCCAAATCGCTTGGCGAGTCGCAGGCGCTTTTCGGCCGGCGCCTCGCCGTCCTCGAAATTGATCGAATTGATCACCGGCTTGCCGCCGTAGAGCTTGAGCGCCGCCTCGAGCACGTTGAGCTCGGTCGAGTCGACGACCAGCGGGGCGGTGACGGCGCCGCGCATGCGGCCCACCACTTCGTTCATCTCCCGCTGCTCGTCGCGGCCGACGAAGGCGGTGCAGACATCGAGCGCGTGCGAGCCCTCGCGCACCTGCTCGCGCCCCATATCGACGCAACCTTCCCAGTCGCCCTGCTCTTGCAGCCGGCGCCATTGGCGGCTCCCGTTGGCGTTGCAACGCTCGCCGATGGAGAGGTACGCGTTTTCCTGGCGCAGCGGCACCTGGCCGTAGAGCGAGGCTATCGAAGGGACCCAGAGCGGGTTGCGCTTGCGCGGCGCCGGACGCAGCTGGTTTCCCGCGCGCTCACGGAGCATCGCATCGAGCGCCGCGATATGTCCGACATCGGTGCCGCAGCAGCCGCCGACCATATTGATGCCGTCCTCCTCGACGAA